>DATGEL010000037.1 GCA_035310145.1 Dehalococcoidia bacterium | reverse complement strand
CCGATCGCCGCCTGCGTCGGCGCCGCCGCCTCTACATGGCTGGCCCGGTGGCTCGTCACCACCCCGCCCAGCACCACGGCCAGCGCCCCCGCTCCCACCAACGCGAGAATCCGCTTGCGGATACTCAAGGTGCTACTCCTGCTTCTCTAGTTCGGGTCATTGCTCTGCCACTGAGACCCGTGGAATCGGCGGTGGCGCGCATCCGCACGCTGCTGTTGGCGGCCGGAAGCCCCGACGCGCCTCCTCTGCATTCGCACCTCCTCGCGGCAAGTGGCCAGCGCTCACCGTGACTCCGTTCAGGGGAACCGGCGGATGCGCCCATCCGACGATAGGAACGCCCCTGAACGGGAAAGGTTAACGGCGCGCATTACGTTCATTTCGTCACAATCACGTTATGCGCGCGACAAACCCGCACCACTGTACACGCCTCAGCCGTGACGGGGAAGGGTTCTGCGGAATTATGTCAGTGGCTTTTCCTCCGGGCATCTGGGGCGCAGACTGAACAACGCGGCGGCGGGGGCGGTGCCCGCAGCGCCCGCGCCGCGCTGCCGAACGATGGTACAGTTGGTCCTGCACAGGACGATGCGCAATGGAACATGACGCAGCCGCCCGGGCGAACGGCAACGAGGAGCTGACCCCTGCCGTCGTGGCGCGGCTGCCGCTGCCGGGCTTTACCCAGCCGGTGCAGCACCGCTTCTCGCCCGACGGCCGGCTCGTCACCTTTCTCTTCAGCGAAGACGGCTCGCTCAGCCGCCAGCTCTGGGCCTTTGGTCCGGAAACGGGCGAGCGCGAGCTGCTGGTGCGCCCGCCCGGCGAGGGCGAGACCGACGCCAACCTCTCGCGCGAGGAGCAACTGCGCCGCGAGCGCCAGCGCCAGCGCGGCTTCGGCGTCACCAGCTACGCCTGGGCGAAGCGCGGCGCCACGCTGCTTGTGCCCGTGCGCGGCGCTCTCTACGTGCAGCACGGCGCCGGCGGCTCCCTGCGCCGCGTCACGGACGAGGAGCCGCCCTGCATCGACCCGCAGCTCAACGAGGACGGCGCCGCCGTGGCCTTTGTGCGCGCCGGCGAGCTGTATTGCCTGGACCTGACGCGCGACGACGCCGTGCCCGTGCGCCTCACGTTCGACGCCGCGCCCGTGCAGAACGGCGAGCAGCTCGTGACCAACGGTCTGGCCGAGTTCGTGGCGCAGGAGGAGATGGACCGCGCCACCGGCTTCTGGTGGTCGCCCGACGGCCGCTTCATCGCCTTCGAGCAGGCCGACAGCAGCCCCGTGCCGCCCTACACGATCGCGCACCAGGGCGAGGCGCGGTACGACACCGAAGTCCATCGCTACCCCTTCGCCGGCGGGCCGAACGTGCGCGTGCGGCTCGGCGTGGTGCGGGCCGCGGGCGGCGCCGTGCGCTGGCTGCCGCTGCCCGGCGTCACGGACGGCGATGGCTATCTTGCCCGCGTGAACTGGGCGCCGGACGGCACGCTGCTGGCGCAGGTGATCACGCGCGACCAACGGCGGCTGGAGCTGCGCCGCATCGATGCTTGGGCGGGAACGACGACGACGCTGATCGCGGAGGAGGCGAAGGACTGGCTCAACCTCAGCCACGACCTGCGCTGCGTCTCGCGCGCCGGCGGCCCACCCGACGATTTCGAAATCCTCTGGTCGAGCGAGCGCGACGGCTTCCGCCAACTGTTTCTGTACGGACGCGACGGTGCGCTACTCCGCCGGCTCACGAGCGGCGATTGGCCGGTGGACGGCGTGATCGCCGTGGACGAAGCGCGCCGCCTCGTGTACTTCGCCGGCAGCGAGTCGCCGCTGGAGCAGCACATCTGGCGCGTGAGCCTCGACGGCGGCGAGCCGCAGCGGCTGACCACGGAGCCGGGCATGCATTTCGCCGCCTTCTCCGACGACTGCACGCGCTGGGTCGAGAGCTTCCAGTCGCTGGAGACGCCGCCGCGCGTCACCCTGCGCGACGCGGACGGCAAGACGCTGTGCGAGATCTTCGCCGGCGACGCGGGCGAGGCGAAGCGGCTGGGGCTGCGGCCGCCGGCGCTGGTCTCCTTCCCCTCGCGCGACGGCGTGACGCTGTACGGCGCGATCTACCACCCGCCGAACCTCGAACCGGGCAAGCGATACCCGGTAATCGTCGAGGTCTACGGCGGGCCGCACGTGCAGATGGTCTACAACGGCTGGGGCAACACCGTGGACCTGCGCGCCCAGTATTTGGCGCGGCAGGGCTACATCGTCTTCAAGTGCGACAACCGCGGCAGCGCCCGCCGCGGCCACGCCTTCGAGGCGGCAATCTTCAAGCAGATGGGCAGCGTCGAGGTGCAGGACCAGGTGGACGGCGTGCGCTTCCTCGCCTCGCTGTCCGAAGCCGACACGACGCGCACCGGCGTCTACGGCTGGAGCTACGGCGGCTACATGACGCTGATGTGCCTGCTGAAGGCGCCCGACATCTTCAAGGCCGGCGTCTCCGGCGCACCGTGCGTCGACTGGGACGGCTACGACACGTTCTACACCGAGCGCTACATGCAGACGCCGCAGGCCAATCCGGACGGCTACCGCGAGGCCAGCGCCCTCACGCACGCGGCGAAGCTGCACGCCCCGCTGCTGCTGCTGCACGGCATGCTGGACGAAAACGTCCACTTCCGCCACACGGCGCGGCTGATCACGGCGCTGAACGACGCGGACAAGCCCTACGAGCTGGCCGTCTATCCCAACGAGCGCCACGGTCCGCGCAGCCCCGCGCAGCGCGCCGCGCTCGAACGGCGGCTGGCCGAGTTCTTCCAGGCGCACCTGTGAGCAGCCCAGAACCTTCGCCCGCGATCGGCGCCACGCCCCGCGCCCGCGTCTTCATCGACGTGGACGACACGCTGCTCACCTGGAACTGGCGGCTGCGCCCCTTCGCGCGCGAGGTGCTGGCGGAACTCGGCACGGCGGGCTTCGCCGTCTATCTCTGGTCGGGCCGCGGCAAGCGCTGGGATGTCGTGAACACGTTCGGCCTGGCCGCGCACGTGCGCGACTGCTTCGAGAAGCCGCTCTTCCACCACCGCGAGCGGCTGGCCGAGCTGGGCGTGCCCTTCGCGCCCGACTACGTCGTGGACGACCACGCGGAAGTCGTCGCGGCGTTCGGCGGTCTTTGCGTGCGCCCGCCGCACGAACCGCTGGAGCAAGACCGCGAGCTGCTGCGCGTGCTGGACGATCTGCGCGGCCGCTCTGGCTGAGGCAGATTGGCGGAGCCTTGTGGCCTATGCGGCCACGGCCGCACAGATGGCGTAGGCGGTCAGTTGCGTCGTCACGTGCACGTCCGCGTGCCACTGCGCCGTCCAGCCGCTCGCATCGCTCGTGGGGAACGAAGCGAAGAGCTGCGCGTTGCCGTTGCTGGAGGCGCCGCCGCCGCCGAGCACGCGCTCGCCCGCCGGGCAGCTCGCCGTCACGATCGCGTTGCCGCTGCCCACGGCGGTCGAGCTGGCGGTCACGACCTGGTAGCCGCTCACGCCGCTCGGCCCCTGCGGCCCGGCCGGTCCCTGCTGGTTCCAGTCGAGCTCGTTTGACCCGCCCGGACACTGGCCCGCATCGGCGGCCACGGAGAGAACGCCGCCGCCGCCGACACAGCCGTGAATCACGCCGCCGGCCGTCTGCGCCCGCACCAGCGCCAGCGAGCCGGCGCCCAGCACGCCGATCAGCAGCCCCGCGATACCCCAAACGATCCGATTCCTGTTCAGGTGATGCATGGCCGTGCCCCCGTCTTCAACCCGCCTGCTCGTCGTACCCGTTTCCCTCACAAGTACGATCCAGTGCGGTCGAGAGATGGCCGGCCATGCCCTGAGCAGGGCGCTGATCGCCGCGCCCGCTCCGCAAAGACGACACTCACTCACGCCGCCGTTGCAAGGCGCCGGGCGGCGTCTACAGATATGCCGGCGCCGCTTCGCCGCCGCGCGCGTTTTCCGCGGCGGTCAGCAGGCGGGCGAGGCGGCGGTAGACGGAGGCGTTGACGGCGAGGCCGCTGTGGCTGCCGCGCACCGTGAGGTTTTCGGCGTGCGGGTCGCGAGCCACGGCGGCCGGGGCGCGCACAATGCGGTCGTCGGCGCTGGCGATGGCGGCGATGCGGATCGTCTCTGGCAATGGGTGGCTGCCGGCGATCGGTGCGCCGAGCGTGATCACCTGGCGTACGGCCTCGGGATGGCGGCGGGCGATGGCGCGGGCCTGGGCGCCGCCGATGCTGTGGCCGACGATGCTGACGCGCCGGCCCGTGCGGCGGTATTCGGCCTCGACCTTCTCGCCCAGATCGGCGATCAACCGCTCGGAGAGGCCGGGGTTGCGCGCGATGCCGGAGCGCAGCGTGCTGTAGCCCAGCCGCCGCAGCCAGCCGCGCAACGGCCGCAGGTAGGCGTCGCCGGCGCCGAGGCCGGGCAGCACCAGCACGGTATGGCCGTCGCCCCGCGGCACGCCCCAGCCCCAGAAGACCGGGGCGCGCAACAACTGCGCGAGCTCGAGGGCCGGCTGCAGCGGGCCGGCCGGATAGGCGCCAGGGGCGCCGGGGAACGCTCCAGGTCGAGCCGCCGCCGTCCAGATCATCGGGCACCTCCTCGTCTTCGGCTTTCGCGGCCAGAGCAGCCGTGATGTGTGCAGGATGCGCGGGCCGCGTGGCGTGCTTCGTCCGCCCTGTGGGCGGAACTTGCCCGGCCAGATGGGCAGTAGCCACTCCGGCAGGACGGCGCGGAGGCGCGGGCGTCAACCCGCCAGCGCCGCGCGCACCGCGGCAACGATCCTCTCCGTGGACGCGAGCCGCGGGCTGCCGGCGGCGA
Organism: Dehalococcoidia bacterium; assembly: GCA_035310145.1. Taxonomy (NCBI): domain Bacteria; kingdom Bacillati; phylum Chloroflexota; class Dehalococcoidia; species Dehalococcoidia bacterium. The sequence goes on along the minus strand of DATGEL010000037.1, from coordinate 39,820 downwards.
TCTCGCCATCGACGATCGTGGCGCCCCACGCGCGCAGCAGTTCGAGCGAAAGCCGCGTGCGCGGGTGCGCCCAGAGACCGGCATTCATCGCAGGCGCGACCAGCACACCCCAGCCGGCGCCGATCGCATCGGCCGCGATCGAGAGCGCGAGGTTGTCGGCGATGCCCGCGGCGAGCTTGTTCAGCGAGTTGAAGCCGCAGGGCGCCACGATCACCAGCCCCGGCGCCGCGGGCATGCCCAGCTTCTCATCAAAGTAACTCTCAACCACGCCATGGCCGCCGGGCAGCGGCGCCAGCGCCTGGTGCAGCTCGTGCAGCGAGAGCACCGCCGCGGCGTTCGGCGTGGGCACGACGAGCAGCCGCGGCCCCAGAGCGGCCCGCGCAACCGCGATCTCCGGCGCCCGCCGCGCCGTGCCCGCGCCCGTCACGATCAGATAGATCCGCTCGTGCATCGCCTTGCCCTGCCGCGCCCCGGCAGCTTCACGGGGCGCGTCTGCATGGCCGCGGCGCCTCCAGGTCGGGATCTATCTGGACGCGCCCAGGTACGCCTCGGTCAGCCAGCCACGCACCTCGTCGTCCACATCCTCCGTATCGTGCAAGTCGATGAAGTGCGCCACGCCCCGCGCTCCTGCCCGCACGTGCCGTCGCACCCGCGGATGGTCCAGCATGCGGCCGAGCAGCAGCGACAGCGCCAGCCGGTCGCGCCGCGGCCGCAGCTCGGCGAAGGTGCGCGAGGCCTTGATCAGGATGCCGACCGAGACGGCCTCGATCTCCACACCGTCCAGCTCGCGTACGTGTGCCGCGACCGCATCGAATACCCGGCGCTGCGCCGGCGGCCGCCCGGCGAAGTAGGCATCCAGCGAGAGCGCCGGCGCACAGGTGTGGGGCCGGTTCGCCCGCCCGAACGAGCGCCCGCAGCGCGGACAGATCCAGCGCGTGCCGTTCATCGCCGCCTCTACCAATCGCCTGCCGGCACGATGGTACGCTGTCGGGGCGTGCCCGGGCCGGAACGCGCCCGTGCGCCCCGCCTGGTCTGGCCGCGCATTCGTCGTAGAGGTACACGATCGCTATGGGCGAAGCGGCGGAGGTCCCGATCGTCGTCGTGCTTGCCGGCCCGAACGGTGCGGGCAAGACCACGACCTCGCGCAGCGTGCTGCAAGGGGCGCTGGGAGTGCAGGAGTTCGTCAACGCGGACACGATCGCCGTGGGCCTCTCCGCCTTCAATCCGGAGCAGGCGGCGATGGCGGCGGGCCGCATCATGCTGGCGCGGCTGCAAGCGCTCGCCGAACAGCGGGCGAGCTTCGCCTTCGAAACCACGCTCGCCAGCCGCAGCTTCGCCCCGTGGCTGCGGCAGCGACGCGCCGAGGGCTACCGCTTTCACCTGATCTTCTTGTCGCTGCCCAGCGCGGAGCTGGCGATCGCCCGCGTGCAGGAGCGGGTGCGGCGCGGCGGTCACCACGTGCCCGAGGAGGTAGTGCGCCGCCGCTACGCCGGCGGCCTGCGCAACTTCTTTACGCTCTACCTGCCGATCGCCGACGGCTGGCGGTTGTACGATAATACGGACAGGCAACGGCGCCGGCTGATTGCCCGGCGCAGAGTGGGCGAAACCAGCGAGGCGATCCTCGATCCGGCGAGCTGGAACCGCTTACGGGAGCAGAGTCGATGACGACCGAAACGAATCCGGCAGCAGCGGCGAAGGATCCATCGGCGCGGTTCAACGATGACGCCCGTATCCTCAAAGCAATGGACGAGGCCGTGCGCGCGGCGATCCTCGACCACAAGCGCGCCGGCAACCCGATCGCCGTCTGGCGCGACGGCCAGGTCGTCTGGATCGCCCCGGAAGACATCCCCGAGGACGACGAGCCCGACGCGTAGACGATCGAGTGCCGGGCGGCTCTCGAGCCGCCGATCTTCCTCTGTCCCCTGCGCGCCTGCCTGCACCGCGCGGAGAACGTCTCCGGAGGCCGCACGCGCCGCGTCTGCGGCCTCTCCGGCGCCTGTGCGGAGCGGCGCGGATGCGGGCGGCGTGACGAAGATCCGCGTTCACACGGCCTGATGGCTTCGATACGCAGCTTCTATGCCTGATCAACCTGCGCGCTCTACGATACCTTGTCTCATCTGCCTTTACATGGAGTAACAGTGCAGTAACACCCGTATCGACAGTTCGTAGTATTTCTTGTAACTGGTCTATAGCTATGGCACGCTGGCCGCGCCGGACGCAGGTTATACTGGATAACCGCGCAAAAGTTGATCCGGTTGAGGAGACGGTTGTCGTGCGCAAATGGACCGTGGTTGGAATGCTTGCCGCTGCCATCGGCCTGATGGCGATCGCCGTGCCCCATGCGCGGGCAGACGGCTCGCCTGCCGGCGAGGGCGCCAACGCTTGCTACCAGCTGTACGCAGGCGGCCAGCTTGCCGGCGCGACGCCGCTCGTCGTCAATGCGAAGTACAACGTGGGGAACCCGGCGTCCGTGCTGGTTGCCGGTGACTGCTCCGGTGGGGCGATCTCCTTCGTCGACGACGGTTTGACGGTTACGCTCAGCAACCCCACGGGCGGCGGCGGCAGCCTCCACCAGAACTTCTTCAACTTTTGCGGCGGCTCGAACAACGGCGGCCCGGCGCTCGACGTGACGGCGCTGTTCAAGCCCGGCACGAACAGCTTCTCGCTCACCCTCACCAACGAGTGCGGCGGCACCGTGTTCGCCCCAGCGCTCTTCCTCGTCGTCAGGCAGCACTGACGTACCGAGTCAGAAGACGCGCCCTCGCCAGCCTTCCGGCCGCTTCAGATCAGTGGCCGGAAGGCTGGCGGCGCGCCGGCGGCCGATCAACGATTTGCCTCCAGCCCGCGGCCTTCACCCGCTGCCTCGGCGGCAGCATAATTTGTCGCATGCGTTCATCGCGGGATCGCCAGGCTCGCCGGCATCTGGGTCGCGCTCATTGCCGGCGGGAACCGCTCCCCTGCCCGGCGCTAAACGACGCGGCGGCAGTTCTTTGCCTGCTTGTCTTGTGCCCGGCGCGTGAAGGGTGAGGCCGGTGAGCGATGCGGGCACGGCCGCCATCGCCGCGAAGCTGCGGCGTGTGCTGGGCGTCGCCGCGGTGCGCTGGGAGTCGCTGGCGCATCGCGGCTACACGAACAACGGCCGCTGGCTCGTCGCCCTGGCCGACGGCCGCACGGTGTTTGTGAAGGCGGCCGTAGACGGGCAGACGGCCGGCTGGCTGCGTGCCGAGCAGCGGATCTACGCGGCGCTGCGGGAGCCGTTTCTGCCGCGGATGTTGGGCTGGGACGATGACGGCGCCCTGCCCGTGCTCGTGCTGGAGGATCTCTCGTCCGCCGCCTGGCCGCCGCCCTGGACGCCGGCGGCGATCGGCGCCGTGCGAGAGTTGCTGCGTACCGTGGCCGGCACGCGGCCGCCGCCGGGTATTCGGCAACTCGCGGACCAGCGGGAAGCGCTCGCGGGCTGGGGACTTGTCGAGCGCGACCCTGAGCCGCTGCTGCGCCTCGGTCTCTGCTCGCCGGCCTGGCTGGACCGCTGCCTGCCCAGCCTGCGGACCGCGGCCGACGCCGCGCCTCTGGCCGGCGAGGCGCTGGTGCACGGCGATGTGCGCAGCGACAACCTCTGCCTCCGCGACGGCCGGGCGTTGCTGGTCGACTGGAACCAGGCCGTCGCCGGCAATGCGCTCTTCGACAAGATCAGCTGGCTGCCGAGCCTGCACGCCGAAGGCGGCCCGCTGCCAGAAGAGCTCGGTCTGCAGCAGGCGCCGGGCGCGCCCGAGCTGATCGCCCTGATCGCCGGCTACTTCGCCGCGCGCGCCGGGCTGCCGCCCATTCCGCACGCGCCGCGGGTGCGCGACGTGCAGCGAGAACAGCTCAAGGTGGCGCTGCCGTGGGCGGCGCGCACGCTCGGGCTGCCTCCGCCCACGACTTGATCTTGATATAGTAGTAGGTGAGGAGCGCCTGATGCCGAAAGCAGGTCAGCGCGCGAAGGCGTCGAAGCCGTCGGAGATCGATCCTGCGTTCGCGCCCGTGATCGATGCCTTCGCCGGCGACGGGCAGGTGCTGCTCGGCAAGATCTTCGTCTCCACCGGCCTGCAGGTGAACGGCAGGTTCTTCGCCTTCGTCCGCAAGGGCGCCATGGTGGTGAAGCTGCCGCGCGAGCGGGTGCGGGCGCTGATCGAGAGCGGCGCCGGCGAGCCGTTTGATCGCGGCAAGGGCACGCCGCTCCCGGAGTGGGCCGTCATCCCGCCCGGCCGCGCCGACTGGGTCGCAATCGCGCGGGAAGCGCGGCGCTTCGTCGGCGGAGAGGGTTAGCGGCGCGGACCTGTGCCGTCCGCCGCGCGTCCCAATCAACCCATGCCTCGCACCTGCCTGTCGCTCAGTCGAAGTCCCAGGTGATTTCGGTTTCGCCGAAGCGCACACGGTCGCCGTTCCTGACGCCGGCGCGACGCAGCGCCGCGGCCACACCGAAGCGCGTCAGCCGGCGGAAGAACTCGGCGCGCGCCTCGTCCTCGGAAAGGTTCAGCATCTCCGCCATCGCCGCCAGCCGCCGGCCCTCTACCGAGTAGCGCCCCGGCTGCAGCCGCTGCACCGTGTAGCGCCGTTCCGGCCGCGGCCGCAGCACCGGCAGCGCCTCCTCGTCCTCTCCGCCCTCCAGTTCTCCGCCATCGCGGCCGGCCGCATGGGCGAAAGGCAACGCCGCGGACGCGGGCCGCACCACGTCGTCCTCGTCGTCCGGGTTGGCGGGCGCGACCACGCCGCCCTCGGCCCAGCCGCTCTCGTCGCGCCGTCCGCGCACCTGCTCCAGCCGCTCGGCCACCCGCCGCAGCAGCTCCGGCAGGTGCTCCCGCGTGGCGACGGAGATCGCGATCGGCTCGATGCCCCGCGCCTGCAGCGCCGCCTCAAGCGCGGGCAGGTGCTCCCGCGCCGCTGCCAGGTCGATCTTGTTGAGCGCCACGATCTGCGGCCGCTCGGCCAGCGCCGGGTCGTACAGCGCCAGCTCCTCACTAATCATGGCGAACTCGCGCAGCGCGTCCTCGTGCGAGGCGTCGAGCAGATGCACGAGCAGGCGCGTGCGCTCCACGTGGCGCAGGAACTCGTGGCCGAGGCCGGCGCCGGCGTGCGCGCCCTCGATCAAGCCGGGCAAGTCCACCATCACGAACGAGGTGTAGCCCAGGTCCACCACGCCCAGCACGGGCTCCAGCGTGGTGAAGGGATACTCCGCGACTTTCGGCCGTGCGGCGGAGACGGCGGCGATCAGCGAGGACTTGCCCACGCTGGGCACGCCGACGATGCCCACGTCGGCCAAAAGCTTCAGCTCGAGCACGATCTCGGCGCGCTGGCCGCGCTGCCCGCGCTCGGCGATACGCGGCGCTTGATTGGTGGAACTGGCGAAGCGCGCGTTGCCCTTGCCGCCCAGCCCGCCGTAGGCCGCCACACAGCGGGCGCCGGCGTGGTCCAGGTCGGCGATCGTCTCCAGCAAGCCGTCGGGCAGGCGGCGCTGCACGATCGTGCCGGGCGGCACGCGCAGCAACTCGTCGCTGCCGCTCTTGCCGTGCATCGCCTTGCCGCCGCCGCGGCCGCCGTCCTCGGCGCGGTAGACACGGCGGAAGCGGATGTGCTGCAGGGTACTGAGGTTTTCGACGGCCACGATGTGCACGCTGCCGCCCTGACCGCCGTCACCGCCGTCCGGCCCGCCCTGCGGCGCGAACTTCTCCCGCCGAAACGAGACGGCGCCGGCGCCGCCATCGCCGGCCTGCGCGGTGAACTCCGCCCGGTCGATCACAGGGAACAGGGAATTTTCACAACCGCGCAACGCGCGGTTCTTAGAACAAACAGGGAATCGAGGGGGAACGGCTCGGCGCGCATGGGGTGCTCTCCAACGAGTACTTGCATGTAGTATCGCGGGCGGCGGACGCGGCGGCAAAGACGACGCGGGCTGGGTACGCGTGCTGCTCATTGAGGCGTGCGATGTGGGAAACGTGAAGAGCCTTAAGTCAGCCATCCAGATGGCATTCTGATCGGTCGTCGTAGTAAGGGTGTGGAGAGCGGGGAAAAGGCCGGATCGCCGCACGATTCCCGCGTCCGCCGCGGGGGAGAGGCGCGCGGCGGGCGTGGACGGTTGGGGATGCCCGGCCGCGCTACGCCGAGGGCGGCGCCGGCCTCTCCCCCGCGGCGCCCGACTTTCCACAGGACAGTGGACAAGTTATCCCCAGCGCGGGCCAGTTATCCACACGATCCGGGGTAGTTATCCACAGGCCCGGTGGATGCGGCCCGTGGCGCCGCGTTCGATGCGTGGACCATGCCCCGCGCGGGGCGGAGAATGGATGCGGCAGCTGCCGCCGTCTACGGCAGCGCGCGCAAGCGATGCTCTCTCTCTCGATGACCGATGAACACAAAGGACGTGCCCGCATGCGTGCCATCCTCAGCGTCTACGACAAGGCCGGCATTGCCGAGTTTGCCGGCGGGCTGACGCGGCTCGGCTGGGAGCTGTTCAGCACCGGCAACACGAAGACGGCGATCGACGCCGCCGGCGTGCCCGTGCGCAGCATCTCCGACCTTACCGGCTTCCCCGAGATCTTGGACGGCCGCGTGAAGACGCTGCATCCGGCGGTGCACGCCGGCCTGCTCGCCCGCCGCGACCTGCCGGCGCATGTGCGCGAGCTGGAGTCGGCCGGGCTCGGCACGATCGACCTGGTCTGCAATAACCTCTATCCCTTTGTGCGCACGGTGCGCGGCGGCGCCGACCTGGAGACGGCGCTGGAGAATATCGACATCGGCGGGCCGGCGATGCTGCGCGCCGCGGCCAAGAATTTTCCCCATGTGCTCGTGATCGTCGATCCCGCCGACTACGCGCCGCTGCTGAAGGCGCTGGCCGCCGGCGGCCCGGACACGGCCGAGCGGCGCCGGCTGGCGCAGAAGGCGTTTCAGCATGTCGCCAGCTACGACACCGCCGTAGCCGAGTACCTGCGCGGGCCGGAGGAGCCTTTCCCCGAGCACCTGACCATGGCCTACGAGAAGCGCTTCGACCTGCGCTACGGCGAGAATCCGCACCAGCAGGCGGCCTTCTACGCCGAGCAGTCGGTGTTCGCGCCAGGCGTGGCCGGCGTCGCCGGGGCGCGGCAGCTCCACGGCAAGGAGCTCTCCTTTAACAACATCCTGGACGCCGACGCGGCCTGGAACGCGGCCTGCGCCTTTCCCGAGCAGACCGTGGCGATCATCAAGCACACCAACCCCTGCGGCCTCGCCTCGCACGACGACCAGGCGGAGGCCTACCGCCGGGCGCTGGCGGGCGACCCGGTCTCGGCCTACGGCGGCATCGCCGCCGTCAACCGCCCGCTCGACGCGGCCACGGCGGAGGCGATGAAGGGCGTCTTCTACGAGATCGTGATCGCGCCGTCGTTCTCCGACGCGGCGCTGACCGTGCTCCAGAAGCGGCGCGACCTGCGCATCCTGGCGATGGGCGACGCCGCGAACGGCGGCCACGGACTGGACTACCGCCGCGTCTCCGGCGGCCTGCTCGTGCAGACGCCGGACGCCTATCCCGAAGACCAGCTCGCCTTCACCCAGCAGAGCGAGCGGGCGCCGACGCCGGCCGAGCTGGACGATCTGCGCTTCGCCTGGCGGGCGGTGCAGCAGATCAAGTCCAACGCGATCGTGCTGGTGAAGGACCGGCAGATCGTGGGCATGGGCGCGGGCCAGCCGAACCGGGTGGTGAGCGTGTACCTGGCGGTGCGGGCGGCGGGCGAGCGGGCGGCCGGCTCGGTGCTGGCCAGCGACGCCTACTTCCCCTTCCCTGACGGCCCGCAACTGGCCGCCGACGCCGGCGTGACGGCGATCGTGCAGCCGGGCGGCTCGGTCCGCGACGCGGAGACGGTGGCCGTCTGCGACCAGGCGGGGATGGCGCTGGTGCACACCGGCGTGCGGCACTTCCGCCACTGAGGCCGCGGCGCGGGCAAGTTCAGGCGTCCGCGGCGGCGGGCCGCGCGAAGCGCCTGAGCTTGTCCGGGTTGCGCATGCCGTAGAGGGCGCGGATGCCCTGCTCGTCGCCGTCCAGCAGCAGCACGAAGAAGGGCGTGCCGTCCGCCTCGCGCGTCACGATCGCCGGCTGGCCGTTCGCCTGCTCGATCGTGATGTTCAGCCCCGGCGGCGCCCGGCGCACGATGCTCTCGGTGAAGCGGATCACCGGCTCCGGCCCGTACAGCGGGCGCGTGGCCGCGGTGACCTGGCCGCCGCCGTCCGTCCAGGCGGTGACGTCGGACGCCAGCAGCCGGGTGAGCTGCTGCACGTCGCCGCCGGCGGCCGCCTGCAGGAAGGCCACGGTCAGCCGCTCCAGCGCCGCCGGCGAGGCGTGGAAGCGTGGCCGGCGCTGCGCCAGCGATGCCTGGGCACGGTGAAACGCCTGGCGGCAGGCATCCTCGCGCCGGCCCGTCATCTGCGCGATCTCGGCGAAGCGGTAGTCGAAGACCTTGTGCAGCACGAGCACCGCCCGTTCCAGCGGCGGCAGGCTCTCCAGCAGCACGAGCATCGCCATGCTCAGCGATTCGCGCTCTTCGAGGCGGCGGCCGGGCACCAGCTCGGGGTCGGCGTCGGCGGTGGGCAGCGGCTCGGGCAGCCAGGGGCCGATGTAGTACTGCTCGCGCCGCGCCCGCGCCGACTTGAGCTGGTCCAGGCAGAGCCGCGTGACGATCGTGGCCAGGTAGGCGCGCGGCGAGCGCAGGGCATCGGACGCGGCAGACGCGCCGGCCGCCGAGGCGCGGAAGCGGAGGTAGGCGTCCTGCACCACGTCCTCCGCCTCCGCCGCGCTGCCGAGCATGCGGTAGGCGATGCCGAACAGCAGGCCCCGCTGCTGCTCGAACGCTTCCGTGACGCGGTCGCCTGCGGTGCTCTCCGCCGTCGCCGCGTTGCTATGGCGTGTCGTCATCTCCGACTCTGCCTCGCTTCAGTCTCCCGCGCCCGCCTGCGGCTGCGCCCGGCCGCTCGCCTCGTGCTCGCTAGTCCGCGGCCGCTTCCCTTGCGGCCAGCTGTACGAGCCCGGCCGGCGCCGCTCCATGCCCAGCGCAACGGTCGTGTAGCGGCAGATGAACTCCTTGAACATGGCCGCCGCCCGGCCCGTGATGATTCTCTCACGCGGCGAGTCGTCGTCGTTCACCATCTGGATCAGGCCGTTCTTGCGGCCCAGGCTGATGCACTGGAACAGGTAGCGGTAGCGGAACGCCGGCGCGGGCTTGCCGGCCAGGCTCGCCAAGATGCTGTCGCCGGCGCAGGCGCCCATCGGCATCGCCGTGGCGCAGGCCATGCGGATCGGCGCGCCGGGGTCCTCGGCGAAGGCGGCCGCGTCGCCGGCGGCCACGATCCGCGGATGCGAGAGCGAGCGCAGGTCCGCGCCGACGAGGATCTGCCCGTGCTCGTTGACGCGCAGGCCGGCCTGGCGCGCCAGCGCCGGCACGCGGAAGGAACCGGCCCAGAGGCAGAGGTCGAAGGGCAGCGTCTCGCCATCGGCAAGCTCCGCCTCGCCGGCGCTCAGCCGCGCCACGGCTGCGTCCTCGAACAGCGCGATGCCCAGCGTTGCGAAGACGCGGCGCAGGTGGGCGCGGCCCTTCTCGGAGAGCCGTTCGCCCAGCCGTTCGCGCGTCGCCAGCGCGACGTTCAGGCCGGGGAAGGATTCGGCGATCTCCGTCGCGGCCTCGATGCCGGTCAGCCCGCCGCCGCAGACCAGCAGCCTGCCGCCGCGTTCCGCCAGGGAGGGCAGTTCGCCCGCCAGTTGCGCGGCCAGCTCCGGGCTGCCCAGCGCCAGCGCCTGCTCGCGCACGCCGGGCACGCCCTCCGTGTCGATCGTGCTGCCGAGCGTGTAGAGCAACGTGTCGTAGCCCAGCGCGAGCGTGCTGCCGTCCGGGCACGACACGGTCAGCCGGCGCTCGTCTGGCTGCAGGTCGTGCACATAGCCCTGCACAAACTCGACCCCCGTGCCGCGCAGCATCCGCTCGATGCGGCGCGGCTTCACCGTCTGGCCGCTGCCGGCCTGATGCAGGCGGATGCGCTCGACGAAGGTCTCGGCGCCGTTCACCAGCGTGACGCTCGCGCCGAGCCTGCGCGTCCGCTTGCCCAGCCGCAGCGCCGCCGTGATGCCCGCGTAGCCCGCGCCGATGATCACCACGCGCTGTGTGCTTGTCTGCAAAGGCATCGTCGTTCACCTCGACTTCCCGCCGCCCTTGCCGGCGGCGTGCTCAGAGGCGAGACGAGATAGCCCCCGCGTTTTGTGACAGAACGAGCAAACGAATTTTGCCGCTAGCCCGGCAGCACGGCGATCGCCTCGATCTCCAGCAGCAGGTCGGGGTGGGCGAGCGCGGAGACCTCGACCAGCGTGCTGGCCGGATTGGCGTCCTTGAAGTACTCGCGGCGCACGGCGGCGATCCTGGCGCGGTCGGCCATGTTGCGCACGAAGACCGTTACCTTCGCCACGTCGCTGAAGTCCGCGCCGGCGGCGCGCAGGCAGGCGCCGAGGTTTTCCAGCGTCTGCCGCGCCTGCGCCGTCACATCGCCCACGCCGACGACGCGGTCGTCCTTGCCGAAGGCCACCGTGCCGGCGACAAAGACGAGGTTGCCCGCCTTCGTCAGGTGCACGTACGGCCCGCCCGGCGCCGAAAGCTCCGCCGGATCGATGCGCTCGATCGCCATCTTCCTACCCTCCGCGCGCCGCCTTGCCGATGGTTTCAAACCGGCGCTTCGGCTGCAGCTCACGCGAGATGGAGGGCTCGGCCGGTTTCGAAACCATGTATCCGGACGCGGCGTCCGCGTGGTCAGGCTACCACGCGGCACGGCGGGAAGGAGCGGCCGGGACGATATACTGGGCGGCAGGCTCGCTCGTCCCGCCGGCAGAGCGGCCAGAGGAGCAACGCATGACGCTCGCCCAGGCATCGCCCCCGGTTCGTGCGCCCTCGCTGGCCGTGCGCCTCGCGGCGCTGGCCGAGCAGGCGCCACTGGCGCGCACGCTCGCCCGCGCCTTCGACCAGGACCCGATGATCAACTGGCTGCTGCGGCAGGACGCCGGCCGCGCCCGCGCCTTCCGCCGCTTCTTCAACATCGCCATCGGGCGCATGGCGCAGCCGCACAACCTCGTGTTCACTACCGCCAGCCTGGACGGCGCTGCGCTCTGGCTGCCGCCGGGCAAGTGGCGGATGGGGCTCTGGCGGCAACTGCAACTGCTGCCGGCAATGGCGAGCAGCGTCGGCTACCGGCGCGTGCCCGGCGTAATGGCCGGCATCAGCGCCTTCGACCAGCAGCACCCGCGCGAGGCGCACTACTATCTCTTCCTGCTGGGCGTCGAGCCGGCCTGCCAGGGAAAGGGCGTGGGCAGCGCCCTGCTGGGGCCGGTGCTGGCGCGCTGCGACGCGGAGGGGATGCCCGCCTATTTGGAGACGGCGAACCCGCGCAACCTGCCGCTCTACGAGCGCCACGGCTTCCGCGTGCAGCGCGAGTTCACGGTGCCGCGCGGCGGCCCGCTCAACTGGCTGATGTGGCGGGAGGCGAGGGTTTAGGGTCTGGGGTTTAGGGCTTAGGGATAGGAACAGGGACCAGAGGGCGCAGGGGCGCGCTGCGTGCGCCCTGCGCGCCGCCGGGTGCGACTCGCAGCACGCCAGGCGGGGCGGCGCAGCTTATTGCTCGGGGCCCTGGGTGGGGTCGTTGACATACTCGGCCAGGCGCAGCGAGCGCAGCATCTCGCGCCAGATGGGCAGGAAGCGGCCGGTGTCCTCCGGCCAGTAGACGAAGGTCATCAGCGCCTGTACGTTGCGCCGGCGCACCAGGCAGGTGTGGGAGCGCGCCTCGCGGTGCTCCACCGGCTCGACCCAGCGCATCTCTCGCCAGGCCAGCTGCAGGTTGTGACGCACCTCGTACATGGTCTGGCCGCGGCTGATGATCTCGTACTCGTCCGGCCCGCTCATCGCGTGGTCCAGCACCTCCGGCAACGCGCCCGGCGGCCAGGGGATCTCCGGCGGCAGTTGCATCGTCGTGACCTGGAGCTTGCACCTGTCCTTCGGCTCCGGCCGGTCGGTGAGCGTGATCGTGGGCCAGCCGGTATGCTCGTCGGTCTCCATCGCCATCTGCCAGTCCTGGGGGAAGTCCAGCCGCAGCGCCCCGCGGCCGACCACGACGATCTTCCAGCCCGGCTTCGCCTTCCAGCCGTGCCCCTTGCGCAGCCGGAGCTCCTGCTTCTCCCACTCCGCCATCGTGCCGGCCCTCCTGCGCTTCGTGCGGGTCCTTTCCACAGGATACCGCGCTGCGCCGGGCGTACGACCGAGGAGCGAGGAGACAGGCAATAGCAATCAGGAAATAGATAATAGGAGCGAGGAGCGAGTCGGCATCCCTATTTCCTATTTCCTTGTTCCTATTTTCTCGTTCCTCCAGTACCCTCACCCCATGCTCACCCTGTACCTGATCCGCCACGGCCAGACCTATTGCAGCCGCGAGAACCGCTTCTGCGGCAGCGTGGATGTGCCGCTGAACGAGCACGGCCTGGCGATGGCCCAGGCGCTGGCCGACGCCTTCGCCGGCGAGCACTGGCAGGCGATCTACGCCAGCCCGCTGCAGCGCGCCCGCCAAACCGCGGAGCCGCTGGCCAAGCGCCTGGGCATGACCGTGCAGATCGAGCCGGGTCTGCGCGAGATCGCCTACGGCGCCTGGGACGGGCATCTCGAAGCGGAGATCGAGCAGTTGCACCCGCGGGAGTTCGCCGCCTGGTCCGAGGATCCCGGCCGCGTCGCCCCGCCGGGCGGCGAGACGGCGCCGCAGATCGCGGAGCGGGCGTTGGCCGCGCTGGACGACATCCGCGCCCGCCACGCGGACGGGCAGGTGCTGGCCGTGGCGCACAAGGCGACGATCCGCATTCTCGTCTGCGCCCTGCTGGGCATCGACGTGGGCCTGTTCCGCAAGCGCATCGCGCAGGAGGTCGGCGCGGCCACGGTCTTCGAGTTTAAGAGCAGCGGCCCGCTGCTGAAGACGCTGAACGACCTCTCGCACCTGCCCCCCGAGCTGCGCCACGCCGAGGGCACGTGAGCGGCTGGCCCCCATCCCCCGACCCCTTCCCCCAATACTAGGGGAAGGGGAGATCTGGGGACGGAGTATCGAGGCCGAAGGCGGGGCGCTGTGCCTGTGCGCTGCACCTCGCTCCCCTCTCGGTGGACACGGTGGACACGGTGGACACGGTGGAATAGAGAGGGGAGTGGGGCAGGGGACAGGGCTACGCCAGCGCCGCGCGCACGCGGTCGAGCGTCGCCGCGAGCTGATCGCGCTCGCTGCTGAGCGCGGTGAGCTGGATCTGGAGCGCGGCGCAGGGGTCGGGCGGCGGCGCCACGTCCAGCGCGGCGAAGGCGGCGAGCGCGGCGGCATCCATGCTGCCCAGCCGCCAGCCGCAGACGCCGCCGCAGCCCAGCGCCCGCGCCGCCGGCCAGAGGTCCGCGAAGCCCGCCGCGCCGTCGCCGGGCAGCACCGGCACGACCGGCGCACCGAGCCGCGCGCAGGCGGCGATCTGCGCCAGGCAAGCCTCCGGCGCCGTGCCGAAGTCGGTCCAGTAGGTCTGCGGCAGGATGCCCGCCGTCTGCCCCGCCCAGCTCGCCGCGTCCAATGCCGCCAGCGCCCGCGGGCGCGGATCGAGGCTCACATACAGGTCGCGCACGCCGCCGGCGCGCAGGCCGGCAAGGTAGACCGGCACGCCGTCGGCCGCGTCGGTCCAGAAGCCGGCGTACGGTTCGAGATCCACGACCAGCACCTCGCCCAGCGCCGCTTGCGCCGCCGCGTCGGCCCGGCTATGCGGCACCACCCAGGGCACGACCGTGCAGCCCTGCGCCGCACCCATCTGTTGCAGGCCGCGCAGCGCCTTCGGACCGTAGATCGCGGCGGGCGCGTTGTCGAAGTCGCTCATCCACTGCTGGCCGTCCATCGCCTTCACCAGCAGCACGCCCGCCCCAGCCAGCGACTGCGCGGTGCGCAGCGCATCGGCCCAGGTGCGCTTGGCCTGCGCCGAGAACATCCACAAAAAGATGGCCCTGCGGTTGTCGAAGATCGTGGGCATGGCGCTGCCCTCCCTGTGTGGAGGAAGGAAATGGAATGCACGAAATAGAAAATAGCTGGGAGCGCCCCACGCTATGTTCTATTTCCTCGTTCCTGTTTCCTGCCTCCTACGGTTTGACCCGGTCGACGGAGGGGTTAGGTGTTGGGCTTCAGGGGTTGGGGATCCAATCCCTGGGCCCTGACCCCTACAGCACCGCGGTAATCAGCGCATCGGTGGGGTCGGCGTTGTTCCAGAGCTGCACGCCGGCCAGCGTGGCCGCGCCGGCGACGGCGCTGCTGATCATCGGGCTGACGGGGATGGCGATCGCCGGGCTGTCCGGCGTGTCGCCGAAGCGCACCACGGCGGTGTTCGTGCTGCTGTTGTAGGAGACGATCGTGCCGCGCCGCGCGAGGCCCTGGTGCTGCGTGCTGGGCGCGTGCTGCTTGCCGTCCGCTCGCGGGTGGTGGCCCAGCGGATAGCTGCTGCCGTAGGCGAAGCCGAGCACCGGCCCGGTCACGGCGCTGGTCAGCACGCCGTTCATCTCCCAGGCGAGCTGCTGCAGCTCCGGTGGCAGGCCGCCTTCGCCGCGGGGCCGGTGGAGCGCCTGCGCGTGGCCGCCGCCGTGCGCCGGCGTGCGCTGAGCGCTGTGCCCGCCGTCGTTGCGGCTGGTGCGCGGCCGGCGCGGTCCTCTGCTATGCCGGCTGCCGCGTTCGGGGAGGGAGGCTGCCTCTGACGGGCGGCGCGTTCGGCGTGGGCGGCTCACCGGCGCGTAGGGGCCGTGCGGACCGCTGAGGCGGCGGCGCAGCCCGCCCGAGGCGCCCTCGCTCGTCGGATAGTCGTTCGGGTCGTACGGGGGTACGGGGTCGTTCATCGTCGCTCTCCTGGGGCGAGAGGTGACAGATGGTCTGGGCCGGTCCCACTGTCACCTGTCACCTGTCACTTACGGGTTCATCAGCCCGACCGACTGCGTGTAGACGCCGCCCTCGCGCAGCGTGTCGAACAGCGTGCGCAGCTCGCGTACGCGCAGCGTCGCGCCGCTCATACCGCTGAAGCCCTCCGTGATCCCGATCGCGTCCCACGGCTCCAGCCCCACGTTCGGCGCCGCGGCGATCTCTCCCGCGTCGGTGATCAGCTGCGCCTTGCGCAGCGGCACGGCCGCCCGCGCCGCCGCGTTTGCCGTCGAGACCTGCATATCGTGCAGCGCAAACGGGTAGTCCGCGATCCGCTGCGCGTCGCTCGCGTCCAGCGCCTCGCCGATCAACGTGGGCGTGGTGGCCGTGCCCGTGTTCTTGCCGTAGAGCAGGACGTGGTTCAGCCCCTGCGCGTAGCAGGAGCGGCGCGCCGTCAGCACCGCGTGGCCGCCGGGCGCGTACGTGTAGACGGGCGGGTCGGTGCTCTGCGGCAGGCGCAGCACGGCGCCGGCCGCCGTGAAGAGCAGCACTTCGGGGATTTGGTCCAGCAGCTCGTGCACGGCCTGGGCGCCGCTGCTTGCCGGGTGAACGGCGAAGGCGGGACTGCTCTGCAAGAGCACCGAGGGCGAGGCGGGCGGCGTGAAATCGAGTCCGGCCCGCGCCAGGATCCACTGCAGGATCTGTGCGATCGTGCTCTCGCCCGGCAGCCAGGAGTAGAGCCGCCGCGGCCGCCACGCCGCCAGCACCTGCCAGCCGTCGTGCGCCGTGATCTCCGCGTAGCGCGTGCCGCCCGCGCCCGAGGCGGTGACGCGCGACAGCCACAGCGGCATGGAGACGCTGTACTCGGCGCCGGCGCTCGTCACGTAGCCGAAGTCCAGGCTCAGGCGGTCGCCGATGCTGTCCGCGCTCTGCGCCAGCGCCGCAAGCGAGAGGTCGCTGTTGTCCAGCAACACGTCGATGCCGGCGCCGTTCTCGCGCTCCGTGCGCGTGCAGCGCAGCACGCGGGCGGAGAGATCCTGCGTCAGCGGCGCCATGCCGTAATAGATGTTGGCCGGGTTCGCGTAGAAGAGGATGCCGTTCTGCGCGTCCCACGCCGGCTTCAACACCGCGGCGGCGTCCACCGGCAGCGCCTGCGGGTCGCGGGCATAGCCGGCCTTCACGTTCGCCGGCTTCAGCACGCTCTGGGCGAAGTTGCGCTTCGTCGCCAGGCTCATCTGCGGGTTCTGGAAGTCTTCGTAGAACGTGGCGCGGAAGGTGTCGGCCAGGCAGAGGCCGCCGGCGCTCAGGATCGTGCCCGGCGCCGTGCCCGGCCCCGTCACATACGGCTTCGTGATCAGTACCGTCTGATGTACGGAGAAGCTGCCGGCCCCCTGCAACGCGCCGTCGCCGAACAGCAGCGTTACCAGCTCCGACCAGGTGCCCGCCGTGTAGCCGGCGGAAGCGTAGATCGCGAGGTCTCCCGCGCCGCTGGAGACCGTGTAGCAGCAGCCGATGCCCATGGCCGAGTAATGCCCGTCGGCAGGATTGGAGGCCGAGGTGTAGGTCGCATTCGTGGCGCGCACGAACACGGTGATGTACTGCGTGCCCTGCACGGCCACGAAGACACGGCCGTCCGGCGCGAAGCAGCAGGCGACCGCCTGCGCCTGGTAGGCCACGCCGTTGGGCAGGTTGAGCGTTTCCGCCGCGCCGAAGCCGGCATCGCCGCTGCCGGAGAAGCGCAGCGAGAGCGTGCTCGCGCCGGGTGCGGCCGTGACCACGGCGACGTTGGCCGGCGTGTTCTGCTGCTGCGCCGCGGCGATCAGCGTGTCGGTGGTCGACCAGCGCGTGCCGCCGCTTTGAAAGACGAGTGGGCTGCCCTGGTAGTAGTCCACGCGCACGCTGCCGGCGTGGATCGCCCACATGCGCAGCACACCGCCCGAGGCGGTCACGGCGTACGGGTCGCTCAGCGAGCCGGAGCCGGCGAGGAAGCTCAGCGTGTAGCGATCTTCGCCGGCGGAGGCGCGCCGCCGCGTCAGGCGCACGGCGGGCACGGCGCCGCTCGCCTGCTGCGCGGCCGTGAGCGTGCTGGTGAGGGTGCGCATGAGGGGCTCCCTTCGGTCGCCGGGTGAAGGGTAAAGCGGGAAGGGTTGAGGGGAGGAGCACCAACCCTCCACCCACTACCCTGAGAGGCAGGCGAGGGCCTGAGCGGTTTCCGGCGGGCTGAGGGCGACGCGGGGAAAGAGCCACCAGCTCCACATCACCGAGACGGCCTGCACCGCCGGGTCGGCCGGGTGCGGCAGGCCGAGCGCGTGGCCCAACTCGTGCGCCAGCGCCCCGATCTGCGCCGCGCGGCTGCCCGAAACCGGGTCCAGCGGGTTCTGCCCCAGTGCGAAGGCGTCCAGCGAGCCGGACGACTGCACCACCAGCACCGGCGGCCCGCCGGCGGCCGCGGCGCTGGTGCCGATCACGTTGCCGGCGCAGCGGTACGGCAGGTCCGAAAGCAGCGCGTAGACGACGTACAAGGGAACAGAGAGCGAGGGACAGGGAACAGAGGTGCCGGCCTGCTCGGACAGGGCGGCAAGGTCGGGGAAGTAGCGCGCCAGCTCGGCGCGGATGCGTTCCTGCGTGTCGCAGGCGTAGGCGGCGCGGGGCTGCCGGCCGCCGATCGCCAGCGCCGGCTCCGGGTCGAAGGGCTGCACGCCGAGCCGTGTCTGCCACCAATTCAGCGCCTCGGCCAGCGCCGCATCGAGCGCCGGCACGTACTCGGCGTTCCAGCCGGCGCAGTCGCTTGGCACGAAGACCAGCGGGCACAAAGGGCGGGCATGCGGCGTGGCGGCCTGTTCCGGGGCGCCATTGCTGGACGCGGGCAGGGCGGTTGTGTTTCCGGCGAAGACGCTCATGACGCCGCCTCCGTGTGCGGCTCGGCTGCGGGCTCCTGATCCAGCCAGGCGAGCACGGCCGGCGCGATCGCGCCCGCGACGAGCCCGCCGATCAGGCCGCTGTCGACGCGACGGCAGTGGCACAGGCCCGCATCGATCTGCCGCACCAGCGACACCGCCAGGCTCACCGCCCGCGCCCACGGCTCGATCTCGCTCGCGGGCAGGGTCGCGCCGCTGCCCAGCCGGGTCAGAACCAACGTCCAGAGAGGCGGAAACGCCGCCTCCGCCGCGGGCGGCAGGCGCAGCAGCTCTGCCGCTGCCCGATCGCGTCGCTCCCCGTTCAGCGCGGAATCGTTCGTCTGCATCTGCACCACCTCCGGCCGCTCGCGGCGGCCAACGCGCCGCCACCGCTTGCCCCGCTCGTCGCGCGGCTAGGCCGCCGATCAGAGTTGAGCCGTGGGGGCGGCCGCGCCGATCAGCGCCTCGTAACGCGCCGCCGCGCCTGCAAGCGTCTCCTCGATCAGCGCCAGCAACGCCGGCAGCGAGACGGGCGGCGCCGCGATCAGTCGCCCGCGCAGCTCTTCCAGCAGCAGGCCGGCGAAGACCAGCGCCTGCTGGCGCGCGAACTCCTCCAGCGCGGCGGCCTCCGGTGAGTGCTCGACCGCATGCAGCGCCACGAGCGCCCGCGCGCGGGCCGTCTCCGCGAGATGACGAATGACCTCGATCGGCGGCATGAGCCGACTCCTTCGCCCGCTATTCCTTAATTCCCTGTTCCCTGTTCCCTACCCCCGCCAGGGCGCCTCGACGGTGAAGCGGCTTTGGCGCGGCTCGGAGGGGGCATAGGCCCGCTGCGGCGTGACGCGGGCGCGCACGATCTGCAGATAGCCGCGGAACTCCGCCGCCTTGTCCTGCGCCAGGTCGCGGTAGCGCAGCCAGGCGTTCGGCCCGGCCGTGTTCACCTGCCCGGCGGTCTTCGCCGCGTACTCCAGCGCGGCGAAGGCCACGGCGCCGGCGATGATCGCCTCGTCGTCGCGCGGCGGCACGGTCGTGCTGGACTGGCTCACCGTGTGGCTGAACAGCGCATAGATGTTCACGTTCAGCGGATCGCTGGCGGCCGGCGCCCCGTCCAGCCAGAGCGAGAGCGCGCTGCCCCAGAGCTGGAACTGCACGTAGGCCGGCGGCCACTGCCCCGTGGGATATTCCACCGCGCGGATGCTCACCAGGCTGGCGAGGTCGGTTGCGCCGAGCGTGATCTGGCGGCTGCCGGCCGTGAGGCCGTAGCTGGTGAGCAGTTGCTCCAGCGGACTCCAGTAGCTGTACTCGTGGACCGCGTGGCTGACGTGCCGCTGGAGGTCCGTGTCGGACCAGATCGCCGCCGGCGGGTTCGGGTCGTCCAGGTCCTGGCGCACCGCGGGCACGTAGTCGTTGAAGCCGTTGGCCACGGGACGCTCCCTTCGGTCGCTTGAGGTGACAGGTTACCGGTGACAGGGAACAGGGTGGTCCGTGCACCAACCCTCCCTGTCGCCGGTGCCCGGTCACCTGTCACCTCCCTCATCGCCAGCTGAGGAAGATGCTGACGGTGGGCGACGTGCCGCCGGCGAGCGTCTCCACCAGCACGGCGAGGTCGTCGCCGTCGGTCTGCACGTCGAAGTAGGTGTCGAAGTTGGGCGCGCCGGCGAGTGTCTGCGCCGCGCCCGTGCCCACCTGGCCGCTCGTGCCGCCGGAGCGCACGTAGGGCCGCAGTGTGCAGCTCGTGGGCGAACCCGTGCTGGTGACGAAGACGCGGCACTTCTGGCGGTAGCCGGGGTTCTGCGCGAACAACGCGCTGCCTGCCGCCGGTTTGGTCGTGCCGTCCGCCGCGGAGATGCCGCCGCGGTAGGCCAGCATGCCGGCCGGGTCCGCCCGCGCGCTCTGCGGCACGATCAGGTTGCCGGTGGCGCCGTCGATCTCCTGGGGCATCGGAACGCTCCCTTCGGTCGCGAGCGGTGAGCGGTTACTGGTGACAGGTGACAGTGGGTACGAGTGAGACTCCGGGTTTCGAGGACTGCGTCCCCTGTCCCCTGTCCCCTGTAACCTGTCCCCTGTAACCTGTTACCTGTTACTTGTCATCTGGCCCGTTACGGCGTGACGCCGATCAGGCGGGCGGCGCAGACGGTGCCGAACATGGCGAGCGAGACGTACCACTTGATGCGCCAGCGCACGGCGTCCTTGGTTTCCAGCTCGCCCACGCGGTCCACCTGCATGCCGCCGCCGCCCTGCAGGCCGCAGAGCCGGCCCTCGCCGAACTGCAGCGCGTAGATCGTGGTGGCGACACTCGAGGTGCCCTGCGTCTGCGCCTCGGAGATGTAATCCGACACACCGATGGGGATGCCGTTGTAGCGCTCCTGCCACATGCCGAAGGCGTTGACGTTCCCCTCCAGGAACGCCCCGGCCGCGCGCACGAGCTGCGTGAGCTGGCGGCGCGATCGGCGCGACATCAGGAGCATGTCCGGCATGCCCGGCTTCACCGCATCGATCAGCTGGTCGATCAGCGGCAGGCTGAGCGTGGCGCCGTTCGTGCCGGCCGCGATCGTCTGTGAGGCGGGCGCGGCGCCGATCAGCGTGTCCAGCCCGGAGAAGCCGGCGGCCGCCGTCGTGCCGGTGATGAACTGCTGCTCCCAGGTCTGGCGCACGGCCTTCGCCTTCAGCTCCAGCACCACGGCCTCGATGTCCTGCACGTTGCTGCGCGTCTGGCGCAGGTAGTTGTCGACGTCCGCATCGCCGCCGAGGATGCTGAGCGTGGCCGTCTGTTGCGTGAAGGTCGGCGTCGATTCGACCCAGGTATCGCCGACATTGAAGAAGCCGGCCGTGGCAAGCGCGTTCTCCTGGTTGTAGACGAGCGCGTTGCCGGTGATGTCGATGAACGGCAGCGCCTGCAAGACGGGCGACTCCTTGACGATCGTTTCCACCACGCCCTGCAAGACCACGTTGTTCGAGAGCTTCGCGCCCTCCGTCAGCGTCAGCGCCATCGTTGGCTCCTTTCAGTCGCCAGGTGACAGGTGGCTGGTTACCGGTGACAGGTGACAGGGGACAGGGGACAGGGTAGAGGGGGTGGTTTCCCGATCACCCTTCACCCTTTCCCCTTCACCCTCGTTAGAGGTCTTCGCGCCCAGTGGAGATGAACAGCGTGACGTGCACGTCGTGCACGGTGTAGGCGCCGCCCGTGGCCGTTTGGTAGAAGACGCCGATGAACTGGCCCGCCGTGAACTGGCAGTCGGCCTGGTCCTTGGAGACGGTGGCGCTGGCCGCCGGCGCGGCCGAGGTGATCTGTACTGAGAGCGAGGCGCAGTTGGCAGCGCCGCCGCCCGCCTTGGTGATACAGATCTGCGGGATCACGGTCACGGAGTCGCCCGCCGCCGGCGAGCCGGTGACGGCGATGCCGACGATCGTGCCGGTGAACGGCATGAGGATGGCGGCGACATCGGCCGTGTCGGGCAGGCCGAAGGGCGTGGGCACACCGCCGCCGCCGGCGTTCGCGGCCGGGTCGGCCATGGCGAAGGGAATCGCGATCACGCTCTGCTGCAGCGTGGGCATGGGGATCGCTCCTTTCAAGATCGGCACGTGCGTGCCGATGGCGGCTCAAGATCGGCACGTGCGTGCCGATGGCGGCCAGTCGCGAGGTGACCGGTTACTGGTGACGGGTGACAGCCGGCCCGAGGATGGCGAGGGCGTTCGGCCCGCACCCCGCCCGGTGACCTGTGATCTGGAACCTGTCATCGAAAACTCGTGCCGAAGACCAGCTTCTCCCGGGCGGTCATGCCGGAGAGGTCGGGCAGCGTGCGGCCGGGGGCGCCGGCAGGCACCCGCGGCGGCGCGTCGGGCGCCCGCGTGGTCTGGCCCGGCGGGCCGGCGCCGCCCGCGCTCAGCACCTTTTCGCGCACGTACTCGACCACGGCGCGGGCCTTCTCCAGCGCCGCGTCGACCTCGCCGATCGTCTGGCCCTGCACCAGCGCCGGCGGCAGCGATGGATCGCCGTTCAGCGCGGCCTGGCGGTAGGCGGCCACGGCGATGCCGTGCTGCGTGCTCAGCGCCTCCAACGCCTCCTGCCGCTGCTGCGCCAGTTGCTCCGCCTCCTGTGCCTGCTGCCGCACCGTATCCAGCGACTGCAGCGCCGCCTGCAGCTCGGCTGCCACACGTTCCGCGTCGCCGGCGCCATGTTGTGCAGCAAACGCCTCAAGAAAGGCGCGATACCGCTCCCTGAACAGCAGTGGATCATCGTCGATCAAACCGTACTCTGGCGGCGAGAAGCCGATTGGTGGGGACATGTGCATGCTCCTTTCACATCGAGGTGACAGGTCACCGGTGACAGGTGACAGTAGACTGAGTACCGTACGTCCGAGGAGGCCGCGTATGGATGATCTCCCGCAGGCCCTGCCGCGAGCTCCGATTCGCTCCCATCGTGATCTGGTGGTGTGGCAGAAGGCGATGGATCTGGCGGTTCTGGTTTACGAACTGGCGGATCGATTCCCCAACGCCGAGATGTACCGCCTGACTGCGCAAATCACACGAGCGGCAGCTTCCGTTCCAGCAAACATCGCCGAGGGCAGCGTGCGAGCAACGGCCAGGGATTACGGAAACTTCCTCGCCATCGCATGCGGGTCGCTGATGGAGACCGAAACCTTCGTCATGCTCGCCATCCGCCGAAACTATGTGCGGCAGGATGACGCCGAACCGGCTCTGGCGCTGCTCACCGAAGTCAGCAAGATGCTCACCGTACTGCGCAACCGCCTGCTCAGGCGCTGAGATACCGACCGCTCGGGGAGTTGATGGTCGTCGCCTGGCGCCGGCACTTCCTGTCACCTGTCACCAGTAACCTGTTCCCTGTCACCTACCCGACGGCGATCCGCTCCGCCACCGCCGCCTCGGCCGGCCCGCCTTCGGCCTGGATGCGCTGGTTCTCGCCCAGCCAGGCGGCGAAGTCCGTGCCGTGGTCGGCGTCGCCCAGGTTGGCCGCGGCGCGGGCGCGGGAGTGGATCCCGGCGTTCACCAGCGCCACCTCGTCCAGAATGTCGCGGGCGCGGTCCGTGGGCAGCAGCGGCCCCCAGGTAATGCGCGAGCGGTACGGCGCCATCGCCTCGCCCGTGAACTGCTCCCACAGCCGCAGCGCCATGCTGTTGCGCTGCCGGAACGCCGCGGCGCGGATCAGCCGCTTGCGCTGCGCGCGCTTGATCAGCGGGTCCAGCTCGATCGCCAGCGCCACGCCGGAGCGGGCGCCGCTCTCATCGTGGCCGCCGAAGGCCGCGCGCGGCGATTCGCCCAGGTCGTGCAGCGTGCGGTAGAGCAGATCGATGTAGTCCAGGTGGATACGGATGCCGCCGTGCTCCACCAGCGAGAGCAGATAGGCCTTCGTGCCCGGCGGCATCTCCCAGATCGCGCCCGGCTCCACGGCGATGTCCTTCGAGTCGGTGATCCCTTCAAGGATGGTGATCGGGTTGCCGGAGACTTCGAGGATCGCCGAAAGCTGTGTCAGCGCCCGGTTCAGCTCCACGCAGGGCTCCCGGATCGCGGCCAGGTCGCTTTCACCCCAGAACTGCTTCGGCCGGCGCAGGTTGGGATAGACCACGTAGGGGATGAAGCCGTACGGGTTGCCGCGCCGCTCGATCAGCGTGCCGTCGTGCCAGATCTCCCAGCTCTCGTCCGTCCAGACCTCGGTGATCGTCGGGTTGCGCTGGTTCGTCTGCAAGATCTGCGGGTAATACTGCTCCTGCTGGCGGATGGCGAGCGGGTCCACCGTATAGCGGTGCGCCAGCCGCCAGAAGCGCTGGTGATCGTCCGGGTAGAGCCAGACGTAGACGCCCGTCACGTCCGGCGCGGTGACGCGCACGCGCCGCTGC
Organism: Dehalococcoidia bacterium; assembly: GCA_035310145.1. Taxonomy (NCBI): domain Bacteria; kingdom Bacillati; phylum Chloroflexota; class Dehalococcoidia; species Dehalococcoidia bacterium. Next base: position 16,137 of record DATGEL010000037.1, on the reverse strand, counting down.
TCCGGGTCCCAGACGACCTTGAAGCAGCCGTCGCCCAGCACGGCGCAGTCGATCTCGCTGTCGAAATCGAGCGCCTGCAGGTCGTTCTGTTCGTAGATGTCGCGCAGCACGCGCTCGCGGCGCGCCGCCCGCGGCGCATCCTCCGGCGATTCCGCGTCCACGGCGAAGCCGGCGCCGGCCAGCAGGAAGCTGGCGGCCTTGTCGACCAACGTGCGAGCGTAGTTGAAGGTGAGCCGGCGCTGGCGCAGGTTGCGCCGCTGCACGGGCCACTGCCGCCCGGCGTAGAAGTCGAGGTTGAGCTGGTAGTCGCGCAGCCGCTGCCGATCCATGACGCCGAGCTGCTGCACGGCGAAGGCGGCCGGCGCTGCCGGCGCGGCGCTGGAGACGGCGGCGTTCATGCGCGGACCTCCGATTCGAGGTGACCGGTTATGGGTGGCCGGTGACAGGGAGCCGAAGGGTGCGCAGGCGATGGCCTGGCGCGAACCTGCTGTTCCCTGTGCCCTGTAGCTGGTCGCCTGCGCGGCCCCGGCGCCGCCGCCCGTGGGGCAGCGCGAAGAAGGCGAGCGGAACGCTGCGCGGGGGCGGCGCCGGGATGTGTGAGCGGCGAGGGCCGTTCACAGGCGCAAGAATAGAACGCATGTTCTCAGCGTGTCAAACTCCGGTGATCATTTCGGCACTGAAACTGCCGCGTTATGTGCAGATTCTGCGCCTGAACAGCGATTTACCGGGCATTTCGTAAAGTACTGCGGTGGCACGTGTGCGCACACGTGCCCGGCCGCTTTCACCGCTGCACGCGGCCGAACCGGCGGCGCCGCGCGAGGCGGCCTCCCCGCTGCCGGCCGATCGGACCGCCGGATGTCTCGACTGTAACACCGGCGTTATGCATACTCGGCGGCGAATGGCTTCACGTGTCGGTCTGGTTGCCCCTGGCTTTTTCTGTAATACTATAACAATTCTGCCGCCCGTCGGGCAGGAGGTTGTGGATGCACGCCAGCAGGAGGGTTGGTTCGGCACGGGTTCGGCGCGGCTGGGCGCGCCGGCTCGGCGTCCTGGCGCCGGCGCTGCTGCTCGCGCTGCTCTCGGCCCTGCCGGCCGTGCGCTGCCCTCGTGATTGCAGCCGATGGTGGCGCCCTTCCAGGGGTGAGGCATAATCCTTGCACTTGACATATGCGCCACGTTCCTGCATGATTCGCACCGCGCTCGATTAGTCGCTTCCCGACCTTCATGGGGTGCGCGGCTTGATGGGTCTGGCGCTGCTGCTCGCTCGGATTCTGCTGGCTGTCGTGTTCGCCGCCGCTGCCGTCGCGAAGCTGGCGGACCAAGCCGGCGCGCGCCAGGCGCTGCGGGGCTTGGGTGCTCCTCAGCGTGGCCTGGTACCTGACGCTTGGCTGCTGCCAATATTCGAGTTGGCTGTCGCGGTGCTCCTGGTGCCGGTTGCCACGGCCTGGGTTGCTGGCATAGTCGCGTTCGTGCTGTTGCTCCTCTTCAGTGGAGCGGTGGTCCTGAGCCTCGCCCGCGGTCGCCGTCCTGTGTGTCACTGCTTCGGGCAGATTGCCGCGGCGCCCCTGGGGCGAGCGACCGTCGTTCGGAACCTGCTGCTCCTTGGAGTGGCGGGTTTCGTCGTTCTCGCGGGCCGGCAGGATGCGGGCATAGACGTGCTTGGCTGGGTGGGAGGCGGCTCCATGCTGGCGTGGATCGGGTTTGTGCTCGGTGCGGCGGCGCTGGTGGTGAGCGTCGTGGTGCTCGTGCTGCTGGTGCAGCTGCTCGCTCAGAACGGCCGGCTGCTCGCGCGGCTTGAAGGAATGGAAGGGCGGCTCGCGCTGGCGCCAGCGGCTGCGCAGACGGTCGCCGGCTTGCCGGTTGGGACGGCGGCGCCAGAGTTCGCTCTGGATGACCTCGAGGGGAATGCCGTGACGCTGGCGAGTCTGCGTGCGGGCGGGAAGCCCGTGCTGCTGGCGTTTCTCGATCCTGCCTGCGGGCCATGCAAGGCGCTCTTTCCCGACGTCGTCCGCTGGCAGCGGGAGCTTGCCGACCGAGTGATGGTGGTGTGCATGAGCCGTGGCGCCTTGAGGGCGAATCGGTCGAAGGCGGCTGCCCTGGGGCTTTCGGCGGTGCTGGTGCAGCAGTCGAGCGAGGTGGCGCATCCCTTCGGGGTGTATTACACGCCGAGCATGGTGCTCGTGCTGCCCGACGGGCGGATAGGGAGCCCGGTGGCGCAGGGTGTGGAAGATGTGCGCGCGCTAGTGGCGCGGCAGTTCGGGCCTGCGGCCACAGAATCTGAGCTGAGCGTGGTTGGCGCCTCCTGAGTTTGACGCGGAGGGCGAGCGATGGGCCACTGGTTCGACGACCTGAGCGAGGCGATGGCGACCCGGCGGTCGCGGCGGAGCGCGCTCAAGCTCTTCGCCGCTGGTATCGGTGGGCTGGTGGCGGCGCGTCTGCCCGGTGGGCAGGCACGAGCGCAGAGCGGGGGCGTCACCTATCCTGCGGGCTGGAACCTGATCGGCGGTCCAGACGGCTCGACCGTATCGGGCGCGATGGGTAACCTCTACACGTTCCAGGCGGGAGACACGGCGTATCAGGTGATCGACCCCGCGGCGCCGCTTTCGGCGTGCTGGGGGTATTGGGCCTACTTCCCCGATGGCGGCAGCCTGACGCCGGGCGCGAGCGAAAGTTCGTGTGCTGACGACGGTACCGGCGGCAACTGGGTGATGATCGGGAATCCTTCGATGGACGGGCCGGCACTCGTGCGAGGGGCGGATACCGTTCTGACCTACCGCCCGCAAACGGGCTATCAAGGGGCCAGCTCGATTCCTGTCGGCGCCGGCGCCTGGGCGATCGGGAACGGGAACATTGCCTTGACCGCGCCGGTGGTGGCGGCCATAGCCACGCCGATGCCCGCGCCACCGACGCCGATTCCGGCGCCGATCCAGCCGGCTCCCGTTCAGCCGGCGCCTGGCTCGGCGTGCTGCCGCACCTGCAGCTCGGGGTGTCCGTGCGGGAACTCGTGCATCACCTGCCGCGATCGCTGCCGCGTGGGGCCGGGCTGTGCCTGCTGAGCGGTGTCCGGGCGGGGACGCGCGCGTGGTTCGGTGCGCGCGGGATGCGCGCGACGCACGCGCCGGTGTTAGGGGCTGTCCTGCGCAGCGCGGCCGGGCACGGCGCGCTGAGCCTTGCCGCCGACGGTTCCTTCAGCTACACGCCCAATCCCGGCTTCAGCGGCGCCGACAGCTTCCAGTACAGCCTCAGCGACGCCAGCAACGGCGCCAGCTCGGCCAACGCCACCGTGACGATCAGCGTGACGGCGACTGCACCGGTCGCCAACAACGACAGCGGCAGCGTTACCGCCGGCAACACGCTGACCGTGTCGGCGCCCGGCGTGCTCGCCAACGACAGCGGCCCCGCCGGCGATGCGCTGACCGCCGTGCTCGTCTCTGGCCCGGCACACGGGTCGCTGACCTTGAACGCCGACGGCAGCTTCCGCTACACGCCGCAGCTCGCCTACCAGGGCCTCGACAGCTTCACCTACAAGGCCCATGACACCGCCGGCAATCTCGACTCGAACGTGGCGACCGTGAGCGTCGCGGTCGGCCAGAGTGCCGCGGCCTTCGGCGTCATACCGCAGCCGCCGCAGCCGCCGACGCCGATGCCGATCGTGCTGTTCCTGCCGCTGTTCAGCATTTCGGTGAATATCCAGGGTTGCGGCAGCGTGACGCCGGCGGATGGGGGCGGCCTGCATCTGTTTGGCGACACCGTGACGCTGCAGGCCGTGCCCTGCGCCGGCAGCAGCTTCGCCGGCTGGCAGGGCGGGCCGTGCGACGGTACGGCAATCAACCCCTGCGCCGTGGTGATGCCGCCGAACAACCTGGTGATCACCGCCAGCTTCCGGCCCTGATCCAGGGGAGCGTGGTGCGTCGGCGCGGGTGGCGCCCCGCGGCCCGCAATCGGTCACTTCGCCGGGCGACAGCGGCTGCGATCCGGTTCCGTGACTCTTGCCGCCGGTAACGACTCGGCAACAATCGCGGCGCACGCCGGCCAAATCTCGCCCGGCGCCCGCCGATCCGTGCGATGCTGGTCCTGATCGCGTCGGTCCACGTACAGATGGTTACAACGCCGGCCCGCGTCTCTGCACCTGCTGCCCGATGGGCCCGATCGCCGGTGTCGCAGCCAGGCCTTGCAGATGGTTTCAAAACCGGCGTTAAGGCGCGATCGCGCACCTGCAAGCGGGAACCCGAGCCGGTTTTGAAACCATGTCTTAGTAGTGAGGAGTCGAAGTCATGGGCGCAGCGCCTGAACCCACCCGCCGGCGCCGCGCCGCGCGATCGGGGCGTGGGTTTCTGCTGCTGCTAATCACCGCGCTGCTCCTGACCCTCACGATCGCCGTCCTGCCCCTGCTCGGCCACGCCTGACGCGCCGGCACGCTACGCCAGCGCCGTCACCAGAATCACCACGCCGATCGCCGCGAACAGCACCCCGCTCGCCCGCGTCAGCAGCACGGGCGAGAGCACGCGCGAGACCTGCGCGCCCGCGCCCGCCGCGATCACCGTCACCGTCCACAGCCCCGCGATCGCCCCCACGGCCACCGAGAGCGGCTGCCCCGTGCGCGCGACGATCGCCGCCGTGGCGAGCTGCGTCAGATCGCCCCATTCCGCGGCAAAGACGACGAGGAAGCTGGTGAGCCAGCCGGGCAGGCGGCGTCTGGGCTCCGCGCCCGCCTGCGCCTGCTCCGCGGCCAGCTCCTGCTCTTCGTCCCGCCGGAAGGCCAGCACGGCGAAGAGCAGGAAGCCCAGGCCGGCGGCCACGTGCACCGGCCGTGCCGGCAGCAGGTGAAAGAGGCTGCCCGCCGCCACGGCAATCGCCGTTTGCAGCACGAACGCCAGCCAGGCGCCCGCGATCACCGCGCGCGCCCGGTAACGGGTTGCCAGCACCAGCGAGGCCAGCGCCGTCTTGTCCGGCAGCTCGGCGAGGAAGATCACCCCGAAGGTCGAGGCGATCAGCGAGAGGCTCATGCGGCCACGGTAGTAGGGTTCAGGCGTTAGGGAACAGGGGATAGCGGGCGTAGGAGCGCGGGCAGCCGCTGCTAGCCCAGCCGTGCGGGGCGCCGCACCCGCGGGCAATCACGGCAGAACGCCACGCTGAGACCCGCGTCTGCCCCGTGCAGGCTGAGTGCGAGCGGCAGCCAGCGATGCATGCCCAGCCGGCAGCGCAGCGGCGCCGGCGCTGCCGGCGCGGGCAACTCAGCCGGGGCGCTCGGCTTCGACGCGAACAGCAGCGCCGCCGGCAGCGGTTCATGGGTTCGCCCTGCATCAACGGTCGAGAGCCGCATCGCCATCCCGTCCAAAAGGCGTCGTCCACATCGCGCCGGGATAGCCCATATAGTGCCGCGAGCACGATGCCATTGCAAGAGCTATGCGAGAGGATAACGGGCTGATTGTGACGGCATCGCCATAAGAACGTGAGGACATAACTGGGGCTGGCCAGGGGCGCGCGGGGCAAAGCGCGGCCGGACCGCGGCCGGGGATGTGCATGCAGCTTGACTGAACTAGTACATATGTTCTATACTGTTGCCACACCGGAGGCGGGCCGGGTGCCGTAGAGGCACTCCCGCCTCCGGTGCATTTTGCCGGCCGCGTGCGCTCGCGCAGCACGGCCGCGCGAGGAGCAGCTCGTGCCGCGCAAACGCCCGGCATCCGGCTTCTACGCCCCGGCGCTCGACCCCGAAGATCGCGCGGATCTTGCCGCCGCCGGCGCCGTGCACGGCCTGGAACAGGAGATCGCCGTGCTGCGCCTGCGCCTGCGGCGGCTGCTCAGCGAGCGACCGGACGACTTCGCCCTCACCGTCCGTGCGATCGAGCTGCTGGTGCGCGCCGTCAACGCCGCCGGTCGCGCCGCACCGGCAGACGAGCATGGGGTGCTAGAGCGGCTGAGCGCCGGCCTCGGCGGCATCCTCGACCTGCTTAGCGAGGCGAGCGAGGAGCCGTAGACCGTGGCGAAGGGCGCCATCCCTGGCTGTCCCTTCACGGCGCTGCACACCAGTCATTCCCCGTCCGGCCCAGCGAGGAGCGCCAGCCATGCCAGCACCGCGTAACACCGCCGCCGGCCCCGCCGCGCCGGATGACCTCGCTGCCGCCGTTGCCCGCGCCCGCGCCCGCACGGCCGCCCGCCGCGAAACGGCCGCCGCGGCCGCCAGCGCCGCCTTCCGCGCCGCCGTCGAAGAGCGGCTCAAGGCGCTCGAAGCCGAGCTGGCCGAGGTGAAAGGCCGGCTCAACGGCCTGCTCTTCCTGCTCGCCGGCGCCGTGCTCGCCCAGATCGCCCTGCGCCTGCTGCGCTTGTAGGGCGCAGAGCGCAGGGCGCAGGGCGTAGAAAGGCCGAGGGGATGTCGCGGATCAAAGAGCAAACGGGGATTGGATACCAGCAGGCCAACGCCCACGGCGCTCGCCGCGCCGTCCCTGCGCCCCTCCCCCTGCGCCCCACGCCCTCTATTCCCTGCGCCTCATTCCCTGTTCCCTCCCTGCGGCCGTACCAGCGCGAGGCGGCGCGGGCGATCCTGCGCAGCGCCCTCAGGGGTCACGGCCGCAGCTTCTCCGTGCTCGTCGCGCGGCAGGGCGGCAAGAACGAGCTCTCCGCGCAGATCGAGCTGGCGCTGTTGCTGGCGAGCTGGCGGCGCCCCGTCGAGGCGATCAAGTGCGCGCCGACTTTCGATCCGCAGTGCCGCATCAGCCTGCGCCGCCTCTGGCAGCGGCTTTCCGCCCTGCCGCTGCCCGCCGGCCTCGCCGCCGTGGAAGAGGGCAACGCCGTGCGCCTGGGCCGCGCCCGCCAGCGCTTTCTCTCCGCCGAGCCCGGCGCCCACGTCGTCGGCCACACCGCCCATGCCCTGCTGGAAGTGGACGAGGCGCAGGACGTGGACCCCGACAAGTTCGCCAGGGAGTTCCTGCCCATGGCCGCCGCCGGCAACGCGACCGTCGTCTTCTACGGCACGGCCTGGGACGAGACGAACCTGCTCGCGGCCGCAGTCGCCCGCCACCGCGAACAGGAGCGGCGCGACGGCATCCGCCGCCACTTCGCCGCCGACTGGCGCGCCGTGGCCGCCTGCAACCCTGCCTACGCCCGCTACGTCGCCGCCGAGCGCGAGCGCCTGGGGGAGGAGCATCCACTCTTCCAGACGCAGTACCTGCTGCGCCCGCTGCCCGGCTCCGGCCGGCTGCTCGCGCCCGCCGCGCTGGCCCTGCTCGAAGGCAGCCACGCCCGGCTCGACGCCCGGCCGGCCGCCGCAAGCGAGCCGCCCGGCACGCTGTACGTCGCCGGCCTCGATGTCGGCGGCGAGACGCTCGCGCAGACCCGCCGCGACCCCGACCGCACCGTGCTCACGATCGCCCGCGTGCTGCCCGCGTCGCCCGGCCTCCTGCTGGCCGAGCCGGCGATCGAGGTCGTCGCGATCTATGCCTGGCAGGGCGCGGGCCACGGCGAGCTGGCCGGCGCCATCGCCCGCCTGGCGCGCGACTGCTGGCGCCTGCGCCGCCTGGCGATCGACGCCACGGGCATCGGCGAAGGGCTGGCCGCCGCGCTCGCCGCACCTGCTCTCACCGCCGGCGGGCTGGAGGTGCTGCGCCTGCGCCTCAGCCGCGAGCGTAAGTCGGCGCTGGGCTACGCCTTGCTGGCCGCGGCCGCCGGCGGCCGCCTGCGCCTGCCCGCCGATGACGGCTCGCCCGAGCGCGCCGAGTTGGTGCGGCAGCTACGCCTCGCCCGTGCCGTCTATCTGCCCGGCCGCCTGCTCGCCTTCGACGTGGACGAGGCCGACGGCCACGACGACCACCTGTTCAGCCTCGCGCTCACCGTCGAAGCTGCCGCCGGCGCCGCGCCGCTCACCGCCTTCGGCCGCCGTAGGGAATAGGGAACAGGGAATAGAAGCAGGATGGGTGGAACGCGTTGGCTCGATGCCGAAGCCGGATCGTCGGAGGCGGCCCAGGACGCTGGCCCGGCTGCCGGCGCCCCGCGGCCGGCGATGGCGCCGTATACGGCGGAGCAACTGGCACGGTTGCGCAGCGCCCTCCGTGCCGGACTGAGTCCCGCCGCACCAGAACCGGCGGGCCACGCCGCCGCGCCGCTGGGCGAAGCGGAGGTTGCGGCGGCAGCGGTCGCGGCCGACTCCCTGCCCGAGCACACGCTCTACCGCGACGAAGGCTGCTCTATTGCGCCCGCTTGCCTGCGCTGCCCGCTGGAACGCTGCATCTACGACCGCCCTGCCCATATCGATCCCGGCTACCGGCGCGGCCGCGACCGGCGCATGCGCACCCTTGCCCGCCGTGGCTGGGAGGTCGAGCGTCTCGCTCTCATCTTCCGTCTCTCCCCGGCGCACGTGCGCCGCATCCTGCGCCCGCAGCGCGCCCCCCGGCGCCGCGCGCAGCCCGGATCCGCGCCGCCCTGAGCGCGGGCCGGTCGGTCGTCGGGGTCTGAAAAGCTCGGCCGTAGCGCCACGCCTTTTGGCGCTGTCCGCCGCTATGCTGGGGCGAGAGCGAGGCGGGCAGGGGATGCCCTGGTTCGATACGCACGTGCATCTCGACCGCTATGCCGCCGCCGAGCGCGCGGCGCTGCTGCGGCGGGCGCGGGCGGCGGGAGTCGTGCGCCTGCTGGCCGTCGCGGTTGACTGCGCCTCGGCGCGGCGCGTGGTTGCGCTGCCCGCCGGCGTGTTCAAAGCCGTGGGCGTGCACCCGCGGCACGCGGCGGAAGGGATCTGCCCCGAGCTGGAGGAACTGGCCGCACGGCCGGGCGTCGTCGCCATCGGCGAGGCCGGCTTCGACGGCGCCGGCCCCGACTTCGCCGTGCAGGAGGCGGTTTTCCGCGCGCAGTGTGCGCTGGCGCGGCGGCTGAACCTTGCCCTGATGCTGCACATCGACGGCGCCGGCGCCTGGCCCGCCTTCGCTGCCGCCGGCGCGCTCGCCGGGCTGCGCGTCGTGCGGCACTACTTCACGGGCGACGCCGCGCAGGCCGCCTGGCACGGCGAGCGCGGCCACTGGCTCAGCTTCGGCCGGCCGCTGCTGCGCGAGCCCGCGCTGCAGGCGATCGCCCGCGCCGTCCCCGCCGCGCGGTTACTGATCGAGACGGACAGCTATCCGTTGCCCGGCCGTCGCACCGAGCCGCGCGACCTGGCGCCGCTCGGCCTGGCGCTCGCCCGCCTGCGCGGCTGGAGCGAGGAGCAGTGTGCGGAGCAGCTCTGGCAGAACGCCGTCCGCGCCTTTCAACTGCCCAGCCAGCGCTCGCTCCAGCCGGCGTCGGGCTGCGCCGCTGCAAACGGCCAGGGCTGATCCCAGCCATTGAGGAACACCACCTGCCGCACAGGCCGCCGCCGCAGCGGTCCCGGCCGGTCCAGCGGATAGCCCAGCGGAATCAGGCAGTAGACCTGGTACTCCTCGGGAATGCCGAGCGCGGCCATCAGCTCGGCCTCATGAGCGCGGGCAAAGTTCGTGATCGAGCCGCCCAGCCCCAGCGCCCGCGCCGCCAGCAGCAGGTTCTGCACGGCGGGAAAGATGCTGCCGCCGGGCGTGCTGTGCTGGCCGCGCACGCCGCAGGGCGCGATGATCGCCGGCGCCTCGTGTACGTGCCGCGCCAGGAAGTCCGTGCTCTTCAGTGAAAGCCGGCGCGAGCGCGGCAACGCCTCCATCAGCGCCGGCTCGGCGGCGTACTGCGGCTGGTAGCGCTGCCAGGCCTCCCAGAACCAGGCCTGGATCTGCCGCTTCAGCGCCTGCTCGCTGATCACGACGAAGCGCCAGTCCTGCGCGTTGCCGCCGGAGGGGGCGCGGATCGCCGCATCGAACAGTTGGAAGAGCACGGCGTCGGGGATTGGGTCGGGCTTGAAGCGGCGCAGAGCACGCGTGCTGTAGATCGCCGTGAACAGGCCGATCTGCTCCGCCGCCGGCTCAAGCGCGTGTGGCATGCCCGCCTCCCGTGTCGCCCGCTGCGGCGCTATCCGCTCCGTGACGGCGCGGCGGCGTTGGGCGACGCCATGCTAGCACGCGTGCATCCGCGCCGGCCGGCGGACGCGGCGCCTGCCAAATCTGTGGCAAGCTGGGCAAAGGCGCGGCGCCCCGCCCGCCGCGGCGTAGAATGCCGGGCATCGGGACGTTGATGTGCTGCAGAAGGCGATCCTACAGGAGCTGCGATCGCCGTAGTGTTTGCTGGCCGGTGCGCGGCGGCGGGGTGGGGCGGTGGTGGTGCGATCTGTGCTCGAAGCGGCGCGCAGTACGCCCGTACGGCTGGCCGTGGTGCCGGTCGCCTCGTCTGTGGTGGCCTATGGCAGCCTCAAGCTGCAGCCGCTGATCCGCCTGCGCCGGCGCTACCTGGCGGGGCAGGAGCGGCACAAGCGCATCCTGCTCGCCGTGCAGGTGCTCTACGCGCTGCTGCTCACCAGCTGGCTGCTGTTCACCCACTCCTGGCCCGCACCGGATGTGATCGCGCTCTTCCTGCTGCTGTTCGCCTTCGTCGCGGCGCGCGGCCTCAGCTTCCTGCGCGACTGGTCGCCGTTCGTGCTCTTGCTGCTGGGCTACGCCGCGCTCACGGGCATCGCGCCGGATCTCACGGGCGTCGTGCACGTCGGCTTTCCCATTCAGGCCGATCGCTGGCTGTTCCGCGGCGCCGAGCCGAACCTCTGGCTGCAGGCGCACTTCTTCCATCCCGGCCAGGCGCGCTGGTACGACTACGCCGCTACCGTGCTCTATCCCATGCACTTCGTCACGCCGCTGGTGCTGGCTTTCGTCTTCTGGATGTGGTGGAAGCCGCGCTACTGGCGTTTCGTCACGGCCTACCTGCTGCTCTGCTACGCCGCGTTTGTGACCTACCTGCTCTATCCGATGGCGCCGCCCTGGTGGGCGTACCGCGTGGGCAAGCTGCCGCCGGTGCACCTGGTGCTCTACGAGGTCCACTACGCCGGCCTGCAGAATCCGATCGTGCTCGCCATGCAGTTCTTCAAGCCGAACCCCGTGGCCGCGATGCCGAGCCTGCACGCCGCCGTGCCGGTGCTGATCTGGCTCACGCTGTGGAAGACGTGGCCGCGCTGGGGCTGGGCCGCGATCGTCTATCCCCTGGCGATGGGCCTCGCCGTGGTCTACCCGGGCGAGCACTACGTGATCGACGTGATCGCCGGTGCGGCGTACGCCGTCGTCGCCTTCGCGCTGGTCTGGGGCTACGCGGCGGGCCCCTGGCGGCTGGCGACCCGTCCGTTCCAGCGCGGCGTCGCCGCTCGGCCGGCGCTGTCCGCCTTCGGTCCCGCGCATCTGGCGCCGCACCTCTGCGCCGTGCGCGTGGCGCCGCGCCGCGAGCCGCGCCGCCAGCATGCGGCGCTGCCCGCACGCTGCCAGCGGCGCGCCTGAAGCATGCCGCCTCGTTGCCGCGCCGCCTGCCCGCCGAGGGGTCATGCGCCGAGCCAAACGAGGCCGGGCCAGGCGACGGCTACGACGCGCGCACGCGTGGCAACACCTCGGCGCCGAGCCGGTGGTAGGAGGCCAGCACCTGCTCCTGCTCCGGCGAGATATGGCGCACCAGCACCTGCGTGAAGCCCAGCGAGGCCAGGTAGCGGAACTCGTCGGCCACGGTCTGCGGCCCGCCGATGCAGAGCGCCTCACGCCGCATGCCGCGGTAGCCCTTCGCCAGCTCCGGCGCCACGACCTGCTCTGCGTCGGCGTCGCTTTCGCCCACGAACACGTCGCGGCGGATGATCAGCTCGGGCCGTCTGCCGGCGTTGGCCGCGGCCTGGCGGTAGATGTCCGCCTGGGTGGTCAGCTCCTCGCCCGTGGCGCCGGGCGCGGCCAGCCAGCCGTCGGCCAGTGCCCCCGCCCGCTCCAGCGCCGGCCGACCGGAGGCGCCGATCCAGATCGGCGTCGCTTCGGGCGGCACGGGGTTGACCGCCACGTCTTGCAGCGTATGGTAGCGGCCATTCAGGCTCACGCGCTCGCCGGCGAGCAGCCGCCGCACGATCGCCAAGTCCTCTTCCAGCCGGCTGGGCCGCTGCCGCAGCGGCACGCCGAAGGCGGCGAACTGCTCTTCGCCGTCGCCCGCGGCGAGGATGATCGTCAGCGGTCCCTCGCTCAGCGCGGCCAGCGTGCCGGCCTGCTCCGCCAGCAGCACGGGATGCCAGAGCGGCGCGAGGAAGAGCGCCGCCAGCGGCATCTCGCCCGTCTCGGCCGCCAGCCGCGCCAGCGCCGGCACGTTCTGGAAGTAGTACGAGGGCGTGGCGTGGTGGTCGCCGACCTGCAGCATGTCGAGCCCAGCGGCGCGGATCGCCCGTGCCCGCTCGACCAGGTTGCGGCCGGCCTCGCGCGCCGCCATGCCGCGCGGATGCGCCGTGGTGAGCGAAACGCCGATCTTCATGGCCTCACCCCCTGCCCCCTCTCCATGGAATGGAGAGGAGAGGCTATGGACGTGATTCGTTGGAGTTGGTATGGGAGGGACTGCGCCCTCTGTTGCTCGTGCAGGGCTGGGACCGCTACGGGCCGCGCTCCAGGAGATCGGGGGCGAGCGGGGGGTGGCCGGTCCAGGCGGTGAGGCCGCCGTCGACGGTCAGCGCCGCGCCGGTGACGAAGGCCGCCTCCTCGGAGGCGAGGAAGAGCACGCAGTTGGCTACCTCCTCCGGCCGGCCCAGGCGGTGCAGCGGCAGCGCCTCGATCAACCGCTCGCCCACCTCCGGCTGGCGGGCGAGCATGCCCTGCACCGCCGGCGTGTCGATCGGGCCGGGGCAGACGCAGTTCACGCGCACGCCGTAGCGCGCGTACTCGATCGCGGCGGTGTGCGTGAGGTTGACGACGGCGGCCTTGGCGGCGTTGTAGGCGCTCATCGCGTAGTCGCCGAACAGGCCGGAGACCGAGGCGGTGTTGACGATCGCGCCGCTGCCCTGCCGCGCCATGATCGGCAGCGCCGCCCGCATGCCGTAGAAGGTGCCGTGCAGCGTCACGTCGAAGGCGCCGCGCCACTGCTCCGGCGAGAGGCGCCCCACCATACCGAAGCGGGTTCGAAAGGCGTTGTTGTGCAGCACGTCGAGCCGGCCGAAGCGCTGCGCCGTCTCCTCAACCAGCCGCGTCACCGCATCCGCGTCGCCGGCGTCGGCGAGCTGGAAGACGGCCTCGCCGCCCGCCTGCCTGATCTGCGCGGCAACCTGCTCGCCGGCCTCGGCCTGGATGTCGTTGACGATCACCATCGCGCCCTCGGCGGCGAAGCGCCGCGCCGTGGCTGCGCCGATGCCCGAGGCCGCGCCGGTGATGATCGCCACTTTGCCCTGCAGGCGCCCCGCCATGCGCTCCTTCGAGGTGACAGGTTGCAGGTGACAGGTTACAGGGAGTAGGGAGCAGGGAACAGGCCGTAGGGGCGCCAGCCACGACACCCGGCGCCGGGAACAGCAAACCGGGCGGCCAGCACAGTCCTCCTGTCACCTGTCACCTGTCACCTGTCACCTGCAACCTGTCACCCTCTGTTCCCTCCAACGTTCCCTGTTCGAGCGAGCGGCCGTAGAGCGGCAGCGCGGGCAGAATGAACAGGCCCGCCACGACGATGCCCGCCGGAATCGAGACGCCGGCCGCCGCGGCGCCGAGCAGCGGACCGCCGCCGATTTGGCCGAGCGCGTCGGCCTGGTTGTTGATCGAGAAGAGCGTGGCGCGCACGCCCGGCTCCACGTGCTGGTTCAGCCAGGCCGTGACAAGCGGCGTGTTCACCCGCCGCAGCACGGTCGCCGACCACCAGGTCGTCAGCGCCAGCGCAAAGTTGCCGGAGAGGCCGAAGGCGATCACCGTGATCGACAGCAGCGCGTTGACGCCCAGCAGCGTACGCGCCACGGCGCCGTGGCTGGTGGTATCGAGCCGGCGCTTCAGGATCTCGGCCGCGCCGATGCTGAACAACATGCCGCCGCCGGCGATCACGCCGAACCAAACCACCGGGTCGAAGCGGCCCAGCGCCGGCAGGCCGATGTCGAGCAGCACGTGCGCGTCCTTCAGCCGGTCGAAGCCCTCGCTGGAGGCGCCGAGGATCGCCGTGATCGCCAGGATCGTGATCAGCACCGGCCGGCCGCGCACGGCGGCAAGTCCGGAGCGCAGCGTACCGCTCCACTGCTCCCAGCTCGTGCGCTCGCCCTTCGGCGTGGGGCGGAAGCCGTGTTCGGGCATCAGCACAACCATCGCGGCGCCGAGCACCAGGAAGAGGACGCCGGCCGTGAGCAGCGGCAGGCTCAGGCGAATGCTCGCCAGCGTGACGCTGAGCACGATGCCCGCGATGCCGCCGAGCTGCGCCGCCTGCGTGCCGCGCAGAAAGGCGTGGCCGGCGCTGGCGTCGCCGATCTCGCCGGCGATCCAGGCCTCTTCGGCGCCGCTGATGCAGGTGTAGCCCGCCCCGTAAAAGAGCTGCGCCAGCAGGATCGTCTCGAAGCGGGCGAAGGCGCCCCAGATCAGGAAGCCGATGCCGGTGAGAAAGAGCCCGATCAGCACCGACAGCCGCCGGCCGTAGACGTCGGCGATCACGCCCGTCGGCACCTGCAGCATGAACGCGATCGCCTCAAGCGTGGTGCCGACCAGCACGAGCTGCAGCGGATTGAGGTGCGCCGCCTGCACGGCGTACACGCCGGAGACGGTGGAGAGCATCGAAAACAGCAAGAACTGCGCGGCCGAGAGCCCGAGATAGACGCGGTAGGCGGCGGGTTTAGGCAAACGCATGTCGTCCCATTCTGCCCCGCGCGGCGGTTATGCCGCGAGGTCCGCAGTTCAGCGCGCAAGCGGAGAGACGGCGGGCAAATTGGGCGATGAACGCCGCCACGACGGCGGCAAGCCATGCCGCTGGCCGCACCGGTGAGCGCCTGGGCGCCGGTATCAGCCGATGCAAGAACTGGTGGGAACGGCTAAAGCGTTGCCTTCATAGTGCCGGCATTATCAGGCGGCGGGCCAGGGCGTGGCAAGCAACGTCGGCTGCGCAAAGCGTCGCCGCCGGCAACCAATCGATGAGGACTACTCCGCCGCGCTGCAAATACATCGATGCGTCAATCGCAGGCGGGCGGCGCTCAGGCGATCATCATTCTGCATCCCGCCCGCACAGCCGGGAACAATGGGCCGCAACGGCCAGGGAGAGGGCGCGATGCCGGATGGGACGAGGGCGACGGGTGCTGGGCGGAGGCGGCGCGCTGCCGGGTACGCGGCCGCGGCTCTGACGGCGATTGTGCTGCTCGGACTCGCCGGCTGTACGAGCAAGCATAACCACGAGGGCGTGGCCACGGCCGCAGCGGCGGCGACGCCGAATGCGGCGAGCATGCCCCCCTTCAGCTCAAGCGGCGCCACGTCGAGCGCCGGCCTGATCACGGCGATTCGCCAGGTGGTGCAAGAGGTGAAGCCGGCGGTGGTGCAGATCACCAACGAGCAGGTGCCGCCGGACCAGTTCGGCGGCGTAGCGGTGCCCGCCGGCGTCGGCTCCGGCGTGATCTACGACGGCCAGGGCCACATCCTCACCAACAACCACGTGGTCGAAGGCGCGCAACAGTTGCAGGTGTCGCTGCCGGATGGCCGTTCGTTCTCCGCGAAGCTGGTGGGGAGAGATGCACAGACCGATCTTGCGGTGGTGCAGATCTCCGGCAGCAATCTGCCCACCGCCGCGCTGGGCGATTCCACCACGCTCCAGACCGGTGAGTGGGTGGTGGCGATCGGCAACGCGCTGGCGCTGCCGGGCGGCCCGACCGTGACGCAGGGCGTGGTCAGCGCCCTGGGCCGCACCGTGCAGGAGCCGCCCGCCGGCCAGGCCGGCGGCAACGGGCCGGGCGGCGGCGCGGCCGGCCCCTTCCTCTTCGACCTGATCCAGACCGACGCGCCGATCAATCCCGGCAACTCGGGCGGACCGCTGATCAACGCCCAGGGCCAGGTGGTCGGCGTCAACTCGCAGATCTACAGCCAGACCGGCGGCTTCATGGGCGTGGCTTTCGCCATCCCCATCGACATCGCCTCCAAGGTGGCGCGCGAGCTCAAGGACAAAGGCAAGGTGACGCGGGGCTGGCTCGGCGTGGTGGTCCAGGAAGTGGACCGCAACCTCGCCAAGTCCTTCAACCTGCCCAAGCCCGAGGGCGCACTGGTGGCCCGGGTGCTGCCGGACAGCCCGGCGCAGCAGGCGGGGCTCAAGGCGGGCGACGTG
>DATGEL010000036.1 GCA_035310145.1 Dehalococcoidia bacterium | reverse complement strand
TCGACCCGACGGCCGCCGGCGACCTCGGGGCGCACCCGCCCCGCGGCATCCTGCTGGTCGGGCCGCCCGGCACCGGCAAGACGCTGCTGGCCCGCGCCGTGGCCGGCGAGGCCGGTGTGCCCTTCTTCTCGATCTCCGGCTCGGAGTTCGTGGAGATGTTCGTGGGCGTCGGCGCCAGCCGCGTGCGTGACCTCTTCGACCAGGCCAAGCGCAATGCGCCCTGCATCGTCTTCGTGGACGAGATCGACGCCGTCGGCCGCCAGCGCGGCGCCGGCCTCGGCGGCAGCCACGACGAGCGCGAGCAGACGCTGAACCAGATCCTGGTGGAGATGGACGGCTTCGACACCAACACGAACGTGATCGTGCTCGCCTCCACCAACCGCCCGGATATCCTCGACCCGGCGCTGCTGCGCCCCGGCCGCTTCGACCGGCAGGTAGTGCTGGATCGCCCGGACGTGCGCGGTCGCCGCGCCATCCTCGAGGTCCACGCCAAGGGCAAGCCGCTGGACAAGGACACCAGCCTGGAAGTGCTCGCCAAGCAGACGCCGGGCTTTTCCGGCGCCGACCTCGCCAACCTCGTCAACGAGGCGGCGATCCTGGCGGCGCGGCGCAACAAGAAAAAGATCAGCATGGAGGAATTCAACGAGGCGGTCGATCGCGTGATCGCCGGGCCGGAGCGCAAGAGCCGCGTGATCAGCCCGCGCGAGAAGGAGATCATCGCCTTCCACGAGGCCGGCCACGCGCTGGTCGCGATGAAGCTGCCCGAGGCCGACCCGGTCTTCAAGATCACGATCGTCTCGCGCGGCATGGCCGGCGGCTTCACCCGCTTCCTGCCGGAAGAGGATCGCCACCTCGGCAACAAGGCGCACTACTCCGCGCAGCTTGCCGTGGCGCTCGGCGGCCACCAGGCCGAGGAACTGGTCTTCGGCGACGTGACCACCGGCCCCTCCGACGACATCTCCCGCGCAACCAAGATCGCCCGCCACATGGTCACGCAGTGGGGCATGAGCGAGCGGCTCGGGCCGCGCACCTTCGGCCGCAAGGAGGAGCTGGTCTTCTTAGGCCGCGAGATCTCGGAGCAGCGCGACTACTCCGAGAAGGTGGCCGAGGAGATCGACGACGAAGTGCGGCGGCTGGTGGAGAGCGCCAAGGAAGTGGCGCACCGCATCGTGGCTGAGAACCGGCACGTGCTCGACCGCGTGGCGCGCAAGCTGATCGAGGATGAGACGATCGAGGGCGACGATGTGACGCGGTTGTTCAGCGAGGACGAAGACTTCGCGGCTGAGCCGGCGGCGCTGCCGAAGCCGCCCGCGCCGCCCAGCCGCGGCGAAGAGCCGGACGAGCGCGACCTGCCCAAGCCGCAGCCGCGGCCGGGCCTCGCCTGGGGCGGCAGCGCCACCTCGCAACTGCTGCCGCCGGAGCGGCCGCTCGGCTAGCGCCAGCGCAGATCGCAGCGAAGCAGGGGGGAGGCGTTCGCGCCTCTCCTCTTTCGCGTGCGAAGATCCTTCGTTGACGAACTGCCGAACCGTTTGCTACGATCGCAGGACGTGACCGGAAGAGAGGCCCGCATCTGATGTACGCAGTGATTCGCAGCGGCGGCAAGCAGTACACCGTCCGTGAGGGGGACACGCTCGACGTCGAGCTGCTGACCGGCGAGCCGGGCGAGCGGGTCGAGCTGACGGACGTGCTGATGGTCGGCGAGGGCGCCGACGTGACGATCGGCAAGCCGCTGGTCGCCGGGGCGAAGGTCGTGGCCGAAGTGGTGGAGCACGGGCGCGGCGAGAAGATCATTGTCTTCAAGTACCACGCCAAGACGCGCTACCGCCGCAAGATCGGCCACCGGCAGCACTTCACCCGCCTCGCCATCCGCGAGATCGTGGCGAAATAGCCGGCGCACACATTCTGGAGGTTCTGCATGGCACATAAGAAGGGCGTCGGCAGCTCGCGCAACGGGCGCGACAGCAACTCGCAGCGGCGTGGCGTCAAGCACTTCGACGGCGAGCTGGTGCAGTCCGGCAACATCCTCGTCCGCCAGTGCGGCACGCGTTTCCATCCCGGCAAGAACGTCGGCATGGGGCGCGACTTCACGATCTTCTCGGTGATCACCGGAACGGTGAAGTTCGAGCCGCTCGCGCGCGGACGCAAGCAACTCAGCGTGTATCCCGTGGCCGCCGTGGCGGCCGCGCCAACCGAGGTTTCCACCCGTGCGTGAGAAGATCCATCCCAACTACGTCGAGGCGCGCGTCGTCTGCGCCTGCGGCAACACGTTCATGACGCGTTCCACCAAGCCCAATCTGCACACCGAGGTCTGCTCGGCCTGCCACCCGTTCTTCACGGGCGAGCAGCGCATCGTGGACACGGCAGGCCGCGTCGAGCGCTTCAACAAGCGCTGGGCGAAGGCCGAAGCGGGCCGGCGGTAGGCAGCGCCGCCCGCAGGCGTTTCAAACGCAGAGGCCGGGGGCGGAACGAGAGCGCTCCCCGGCCTTTGGCGACCGCCTGAGGCTCGTCATCGTGGATGCCGCCACCGGCTTCGCCGGCCAGCGTCACGCGCGGGCATCAGAAGGCGAGCCCGAACGGCCCGACCGAGTGCTGCCGCCGAAAGCGCAGCCCGTCCACCGGCCCGCCGCGGAAGGCTTGCCAGAGTCGTTCTTCTGCCTCCGTCACCACGAGCGCAGCGACCGCGCTGCCAGCATTAGCTCGCGCGTCTTCCCGGCCGCCGCCGATTCGTCCGTACCCGCGCATCGACTCCGTATCCCTCCGCCACAAACCTCAACCTCCCGCCCAATGATCCCCCCTTTCCCTGTTATCGGGGGAAGGGGTTAGGAGGAGGGGGGCCGCGTGCCCGCCGCGGCCGGCATCACGTTGAAGAAGCAGCTCGTGGCCCCGGTGTGGCAGGCGGGTCCGACCGGATCGACGCGCACCAGCAGGCAGTCGCTGTCGCAGTCGGTGCGCACCTCGCGCACGTAGAAGAAGTTGCCCGAGGTGTCGCCTTTGTGCCACAGCTCCTTGCGGCTGCGGCTCCAGAACCAGACCGTTCCCGTCTCCAGCGTCTTCCGCGCCGAATCCGGGTTCATGTAGCCGATCATCAGCACCTCGTTGGTTGCAGCGTCCTGGATCACGGCCGGCAGCAGGCCGTTGTCCTTGAACTGCAACTCCGCCGCGCTCGTCGCGGCAACGGTTTCACTCACTGCATTGCTCCTGTCGCTTGCTGTTCAGGCGGGCGCACCGGCAGGCCGCGCTCCGCCAGGTAGCGCTTCACCTGCGCGATGCTGTACGTGCCGAAATGGAAGATGCTGGCAGCCAGCACGGCATCCGCCTTGCCCGCGGTCAGCGCCTCGTGCATGTGCTCCGGGCCGCCGGCGCCGCCGCTGGCGATCACCGGCACCGTCACCGCCTCGGAGATGGCGCGCAGCTGGGCAAGGTCGTAGCCACGCTGGTGGCCGTCCTGGTCCATGCTGGTGACCAGCAGCTCGCCGGCGCCGAGGTGCACGGCCTCTTTGGCCCACTCGATCGCGTCCTTGCCCGTGGGTGTGCGGCCGCCGTGGGTGTAGACCTCCCACTGGCTCGGCCCCACCTGCTTCGCGTCGATCGCCACGACGATCGCCTGCGAGCCGAAGCGTTCGGCGCTGCGCGCGATCAGGCCGGGATCGTTCACCGCGGCCGTGTTGATCGATACCTTGTCTGCGCCCAGCTCCAGCAGCAGGCGCACGTCCTGGTCGGAGCGCACGCCGCCGCCCACGGTGAAGGGGATGAAGACCTCGGCGCAGGTCCGATCGACCATCTCGTACACGGTCGTGCGGTCGTCGCTGGAGGCGGTGATGTCGAGAAAGACCAGCTCGTCGGCGCCGGCCGCGTCGTAGGCGCGGGCCAGCTCCACCGGGTCGCCAGCGTCGCGCAGCTCGACGAACGAGACGCCTTTCACCACGCGGCCGCGGTTCACGTCGAAGCAGGGGATGATGCGTTTGGTCAGCATGTTTCGATCCTCAGCCGGCGAAGCGGCCGGGTGTGAGAGCACGGGCTGCCGCGCGGGGCCACTCCCCGGCCGCCGGGCGGTCGTCTCGGCCGGCTATGCCGGCCCGGCGTGGCTGTGCGCATGCGTTGGGGGCTGGGCGCTGGCGGAGAGCGCCGCCAGCGCCTCCGCGAGCTGCACGTCGCCGGAGTAGAGCGCCTTGCCGGCGATTACCGCCTCGGCGCCGGTCGCGGCGATGGCCGGCAGGTCCGAGACGCGCGTCACGCCGCCGGAGGCGATCACCGGACAGCCGGCCGCGGCGATGAACTGCCGCAGCGCGGGCAGGTTCGGCCCCTGCAGCATGCCGTCCACGCCGATGTCGGTGTAGACGAAGCGGCCGGCGCCCAGCGCCCGCAGCTCCCGCGCCAGGTCGAGCGCGGCGATGCCGGAGCTTTCGATCCAGCCACGTGTGCGCACGTTGCCGTCGCGCGCGTCGATACCGATTACCAGCGCCTCGCCCAGCAGGGCGGCAAGCTCGGTCACCAGCGCCCGATCTTCGACCGCGGAGGTGCCGAGGATCACGCGGGCCAGGCCAGCGTCACGGTAGCGTTGTGCATCGTCCGCGGTGCGGATGCCGCCGCCGACCTGCACCGGCACGGCCACGCCCGCGGCGATACGCTCGACGATCGCGCGGTTGCGCGGCGCGCCCTCGCGGGCGCCGTCGAGGTCGACCACGTGCAAGCGCGTGGCGCCGCCCTCGATCCAGCGCCGCGCCACGGCCACCGGATCGGCGTCGTACACGGTCTCGCGGGCGTAGTCGCCCTGGACGAGGCGGACGCAGCGGCCGCCGCGGATGTCGATCGCGGGGATCAGCTCCACTATTTCGCGCCCCCGCCCAGCGCCTCGCGCAAGAAGTTGGCGTAGATGCGCAGGCCGTGCTCGCCGCTCTTCTCCGGGTGGAACTGCGTGGCGACGATGTTTTCCCGCGCGATCATGGCGGGGAACGGCTCGCCGTAGTCGGTGACTCCAAGCGTGACTATGCCGTCATCAGGCTCAACGACGAACGAGTGCACGAAGTAGAAGTACGATTCGTCGGGAATGCCGCGGAAGATGAAATGCGGACGCGCCTGGCGCACGGTGTTCCAGCCCATGTGCGGAATCTTGAGGCCGTCGCCGCCGCGCAGCCGCCGCACGCGGCCCGGCACGACGTCCAGGCAGTCCTGCCGCCCGTGCTCCTCGGAGAAGGTCATCAGCGTTTGCAGGCCGATGCAGACGCCGAGGAACGGCCGGCCGCCGGCGATGTACTGCTGCACCGGCTCGACCAGGCCGCAGGCGCGCAGATGGCGCATGGTGTCACCCGCCGCGCCCTGGCCCGGCAGGATCAGCGCATCGGCCCCAAGCACGTCCTCGGGCCGGGTGGAGAGCAGCGGCCGCCAGCCCACGCGCTCGATCGCGCGCAGCACACTACGCAGATTGCCTGCGCCGTGATCGACGACGACAACACCCGTACCCACCGCTGCACCTCGGCCGGAAAAGTGTATCACAGCGGCTGGCCAGGGCCGGGGCGGCACACGAACGTGGGCGGCGGCGAAGCTCCAGGCTCCGCCACCGCCCTGCGCGTGCTCGGCCGCGCCGCGCCTACGCGCGCTCGAGGATCGTGGAGATGCCCATGCCGGCGCCGATGCACTGCGTCGCCAGGCCGTAGCGGCTGTTGGAGTTGCGCATCTCGCGCGCCAGCGTGCCCACCAGCCGCGCGCCGGTGGCGCCCAGCGGGTGGCCGATGGCGATCGCGCCGCCGTTCACGTTGACCCGCTCCAGCGGAATGCCGAGGTCGTGGCAGGAGGGGATCACCTGCGCGGCGAACGCCTCGTTGAACTCCACGCGGTCGATCTGGTCCGCGGTGATGCCGGCGTGCTTCAGCGCCCTCAGCGTCGAAGGGATCGGCCCGATACCCATCAGCTGCGGCTTCACGCCGGCTACACCGAAGCCGACGATGCGCGCCATCGGCTCCAGCCCCAACTCCAGCGCCTTCTCCTCGCTCATCATCAGCACGGCGGTGATGCCGTCGTTCGTCGGGCAGGAGTTGCCGGCGGTGATGCGCAGCTCCTGGCCGCCGTAGCTCTGGATGCCGTTGACGGTCTTGAGCTGGCTCAGCGCCTCCATGTTGGTGCCGGGGCGGACGCACTCGTCGCGGTCGAAGGTGACCTTCTTGCCGTGCTCCTTCTCCAGCCAGTTGCCCTGGTCGTCGAAGACCGGCAGCTCGACCTCGAGCGGGATGATCTCGTCCTTGTAGAAGCCGCGCTCGTAGGCGGCCACGGTCTTTTTGTGGCTGCCGACGGCGAACTCGTCCATCGCCTCGCGCGAGAGGTTGTAGGTCTCGGCCACGTTCTGCGCCGTCTGCGTCATCGAGGTGACGGGCGGCGCGTCGAGGATGTAGTCGGGGAACTTGACGGAGAAGATCTGGTCGTGGTCGGGCGCCATGTCGCGCTGCTCGCGCGACATCTGCATGCGGCGCGGGTTGAACTCGGTGATGCGCGTGCGCGGGGCGCCGCCCCCGCCGCCGCCGAGCTGCCGGCCCATGCGCTCGATGCCGAGCGAGATGCCCGTGTCGATCGCGCCCAGCATGATGCCCTGCGCCACGCGGTGCAGCGTCTCCATCGAGGAGCCGCACTGGCGGTTGGTGTCGAAGGCGGAAAGCTCGTGCGGCAGACCAGCCAGGTGCGCGACGGTGTCCGCGCCGATGCCCGCCAGCTCGCCGGCGCCGGCCACGTTGCCCAGGCCGATGTCCTCGATCATGCGGTCAGTGACTTTGGGGTTGCGGTCGAGCAGCGCCCGCAGCACGGTCGCGCCCGCTTCGTCGAGGCGGGTGGCCACGAGCGAGCCGCGCCCGCCGCGCCCGAAGGCCGAACGGCAGGCATCCACGATCACGGCGTTCCTGAGTTTCATCGGTCTCCTGCTCCCCTTCTTTCCTCCGGGCCACATCCAGCTGCTAGCTGGTAAATGAAGACGTCGCCCGGTTCCTCGGCTGCCGCGTGGCGCGGCGTTTCCGCTCTCTCGCCGGCCGCGAAGCGCAGTGGGACGCACGTTATGACGGCCAGCAGCCGCAGTATAGCGCGTCGCGCCCGCTGCGAGCACGGCAAACCACGTTTACCGCGCGACCGCTTACACCTGCGCCGCCACGCCCGGCATTCGTCCGGCCTTGCAAGACAGTACGGCATCGCGGTACAATTGCCGCATGGACGCGGAGCAGACCGACGAACTCCGCCGCCTCTACGGCCAGGTCGTGCACAACCTCGACAGCATCCGCCTGCGCCAGTGGGAGGAGCTGCGCGTGACGCTGCCGCAACTGCGCGTGCTCTACGCCGTGCGGCGGACGCCGGGCATCACCACCGGTGAAATGGCGCGGTTGCTGGGCATCTCCGTTTCCACCACCAGCGGCCTGGTGATCAAGCTCGTCGATCGCGGCCTGTTGCAGCGGACGACGTTGCCGGAAGACCGCCGCCAGGAGCCGCTCTACCTGAGCAGCACCGGCGAGGCGCTGGTGGGCGAGCTTTTGGCCGAGGGCCGCGTCTTTCTCGACCGCGTGGCCGAGCGGCTGGGCGACGACCTGCCCGCCGTGCTCGCCGCGCTCGACCGCCTGGCGGCGGCGTCGAGCGCGGTGCGGTCAGAGGAAGCGCGAGCCAGCGCTGCCGTTTCCGCACGGGCCGCACAGCCATGAGCGTCCGTGCGGCTGCGCTCGGCCGCCGGCAGGACGGCGCCCGCCCGCCGCTGCGCGAAACGTTCCGCGCCCTGCGCAATCCGAACTATCGCCTCTTCTGGTTTGGCCAGCTCGTCTCGCTGATCGGCACCTGGATGCAGTCCACGGCGCTGGCCTGGCTCGTGCTGAAGATCTCCAACTCGCCGCTGGCGCTCGGCACGATGACCACGATCCAGTTCACGCCGGTGTTGATCTTCGTGCTCTTCGGCGGCGTGATCGCCGATCGGCTGCCGAAGCAGCGGCTGCTGGTGGCCACGCAGAGCACCATGCTGCTGCAGGCGCTGGTGCTGGCCGTGCTGACCTCGGCGCACCTGATCACGCTGCCGCTGATCTACTTGCTCGCCGCCGTGCAGGGCAGCGCCAACGCGCTCGACAACCCGGCGCGGCAGGCGCTCGTGGCCGAGCTGGTCGGCCAGGAAGACCTGCCCAACGCCGTGGCGCTCAACTCGACCCTGTTCAACACGTCGCGGCTGATCGGCCCGGCGCTGGGCGGCGTGGCGATCGCCACGATCGGCATCGCCGACTGCTTTTACCTCAACGCCGCCTCGTTCCTGGCGGTGATCGGCAGCCTGCTGCTGATGAAACCAGAGCGCTTCTTCTCGCTGGCTCGCCCGCCGCGCGGCAAGATGCTGAAGCAGGTGGGTGAGGGGCTGCGCTACGCGCTGACCACGCCGGACATCGCCCTGATCGTGCTGCTGATGGCGGTGCTGGGCACCTTCGGCTACAACTTCTCCGTCTTCCTGCCCTTGATCGCCAAGTACACGCTGCATATGAACGCCGTCGGCTACGGCGTGCTCACCTCATCGGTGGGCATCGGTTCGCTGGCGGCGGCGCTGGCGATCGCCTACAGCGGCGCGGCCACGCGGCGTACGCTGCTGATCGGCGGCGCCGGCTTCAGCGTCCTGCTGCTCGGCGTGGCGCTCTCGCACTGGTGGCAGGTGACGGTGCCGCTGCTGGTGGCGCTGGGCACGTTCAGCATCGTGTTCACGACGACGGCCAACTCCCGTATGCAACTGATCACGCCGTCGCACCTGCGCGGCCGCGTGATGAGCATCTACACGCTGCTCTTTCTCGGCTCAACGCCGATCGGCAGCCTGGTGATCGGCACGCTCGCCGAGCGGCAGGGCGTGCAACTCGCCGTGGCTGAGATGGCGCTGCTCTGCCTGCTGGGCGTGGCCGCCGCGCTGCTCTACCTGCGCCGTACGCGCGAGCGGCTGCTCACGGACATGGCGGTGCCCCAGGTGGCCGGCGACGGCGCCGCTGCCGATCCGCAACCAACCGCGGCGCAGAGCCGCGAGCGCTTGAGCAACGAGGAGGGCGGCGAACGAGCCGAGGTCCAGCCGCACACCACGCGCGTATAACGAACGAGGCGCGCCCGCGGCCGACCGGCGACGGCGGCAAGCGGGCAGGCAGCAGCGAGCGGCGGTTCGCTGAATCCCCTCTCCGCTGCCAATCGCCCGTTGAAGGACGGCCATGTTTTCGCGGATCCAGTACAAGTATCTCGTCGCGATCGTCTACATCTTCGGGCTGTTCATGGACATGCTCGACAGCACTGCCGTCAACGTCGCGGTGCCGCGGCTGACGCTCGACTTCCACACGCAGCTTTCCACGGTCGAATGGGCGGTGACGGGCTACCTGCTCAGCCTGGCCGTCTTCATTCCCGGCTCCGGCTTCATCGCCGACCGCTACGGCACAAAGCGGACGTTTCTCACGGCCATGGGCATCTTCATCATCGGCTCGGCGCTCTGCGGCCAGGCGCAGAGCATCGAGCAGCTGATCGCCTTCCGTTTCATCCAGGGGATCGGCGGCGGCATGATGACGCCGGTCAGCACGGTGATCCTCTCGCGCGAGTTTCCGGGCGAGGAGCGCGCGAAGGCGGCGGCGATCATGGCCGTGCCGGTCGTATTCGTGCCGCTGGCCGGCCCGGTGCTCAGCGGCTATCTGGTGCAGTACCAATCCTGGCGCTGGATCTTTTACATCAACCTGCCGGTCGGCCTGATCGGCCTGCTGCTGGGCAGCAAGGTCCTGCGCGAGCACCGCGAACCCTACGCACAGGGGCGGTTCGACATCCTCGGCCTGATCAGCGGCGGCGCGGGCGCGGCGATGGTGCTCTACGCCCTCTCGCAGGCCGCGACGAAGTCCTGGACCTCGGCCGTGGTGGCGGGCTGGGGTCTCGGCGGGCTGGCGGTGCTGGGCGTTTTCGCCCTGCTGGAGCTGCACCGGGCGGCGCCGCTGCTCGACCTGCGCCTGTTCAAGCAGAACCTGTTCGTGCTGGGCAACGCGATGAGCGTCGGCGCCTTCGCCGGCTTCTCCGGCTTCCTCTTCCTGCTCACGCTCTTCCTGCAGGACTTGCAGGGCCATTCGCCGCTGCACGCGGCGCTGATCCAGGCGCCGAGCGCCATCGGCACGGCGATCTCGCTGCCGATCGCCAGCCGGCTCTATCCGCGGGTCGGCCCGCGCCGCATGATGCTGATCGGCTTCGGCCTCGGCGCGCTGACGCTGCTGCCCTTCGCCGCGCTCGACCAGAACGCCAACCCCTGGATCATGATCGTGCTGCTGGCGCTGCGCGGCCTGCCCTTCGCCTTCGCCATGGTCGCGGTGCAGACGATCGTCTTCGGCCCGATCGACAACGCCAAGCAGGGCCCGGCGTCCTCGATCTACAACACGGTGCGACAGGTGGGCGCCTCCTTCGGCGTAGCGCTTGTGGCCACGGTGCAGATCAGCCGCGCCATCCATAACACGCCCGCCGGCCTGCGCGCCGCCTGCGCCCAGAACCCGCACCTCGCCGGCTGCGTGCATGCGCAGGTGCAGGGCTACCACGACGCCTTCATCGCCTCGTGCGCACTGCTGGTGGTCTCCTTCGGCGCGGCGTTCTTTGTCAGCGACGAGAAGGCGCGGGCCTCGATGCGCCGGCGGGTGGACCGCCTGAAGGCGCAGGCAGCGCCGGGCGCCGGCCGCGAACCGGCGGCGGTGGGCGCCGGCCATGCGGCGGGCGGGGCGTAGCCGCATCGCGTGCCGCACCCGATCTCGCAAGCCCCGTTGGACAGACGATGTTCAGCGGGCGGCGGAGCCAGGCGCCCCGCGCAACCGCGCGCGCAACGTGCTCGGTCGGATCGGGGCGCGAGCGATCTCACGGCCGTCCAGACAGATCACCGGCACGGCCTGGTCGTAGCGGGAGAGCAGATCGGCGTCCGTGTCGATGTCGAGTGTCTGCCAGGCGAAGCCAAGCTCGGCGGCGAGGCGCGCCAGCAGGCGCTCGGCGTCTTCACAGAGGTGGCAGCCGGCGCGGCCGTAGAGCAGCACACGCGGCGCGGCGTCATTGCGGCCCGCGCTCACGTCGTGGCGGCGAGCGTGTTCAGTTCCTCGACCTGCTGGTCGCACCAGGCGACGTTGTCCACGTGCTCGCGGCGCATCTCCAGCAGCTCTTTGCGCGATTCTTCGTCCGAGACCGCCTCCATCACCGCGTCAACGCGCCTCACCACCCAGGTCTGGCCGCGGCTGAGCAGCTTCAGCCGTTCGGCCAGCGTTTCCAGCGCCAGCACCTTCTGCGCGAAGTCGCCGGTGGCGTGCGAGGGCGCCCCGCCGGCCGTCTCGACCGCGCGCACCAGCACGGCGCAGGAGAACGCCTCATCGGCCTCAATCTTGACCAGGTGGTTGCGGAAGTAGCCCTTCGGCACGGTCTTGAGCAGCGCCTGCAGCGTCTCTACACCGGCGCGCTCGGCCTCAAGCAGCTCGTTCAGGCGTTGTACGGTCTCGGCGTTCATGGCTGGCGGCCTCCTGGTATGCGGCGGGGCTGGCGCTCATGCCCGCGAGGAGCGGCGGGGCGGCGGCGCGGTGCTCCGCCTGCCCGTGGCTGCATCGTAGCACGAGGCGGCGCGAGGTCAGTGTTTCTTCGGCGGTGCATGTAACACAGTTTTCTTCCATCTGTAACGTTCAGGATACTGCCCCGAAACGCCGTCCACGCACGCTGGTACGAGGGAGCATGGCTTGTCCCGCGCAGGCGGCCGCTCTGCGGGTAGGATTGTCCCAGCGTCGTGCCCCAGCGTCGTGCCCCAGCGTCGTGCCAAGGAGGGAGGGGATGACGGCAGCCCAGCGCATCGAGGCGTTCCCGGCGCTGCACGGCGCCGCCGCGCCGCGCCGCTACCTTGTCGTCAGCACCGATCCCTGTAAGCTCGCCGGCCTGGTGAGCAGCCTCAGCAGCCAGCCCGCCGAAGTGACCACGACCTATCCGGCCGCGGCCGACCGGCACCGTATCCTCGCCCTGCGGCCCGACGTCGCCCTGCTGCACGTAGAC
Organism: Dehalococcoidia bacterium; assembly: GCA_035310145.1. NCBI lineage: Bacteria > Bacillati > Chloroflexota > Dehalococcoidia > Dehalococcoidia bacterium. The sequence goes on along the minus strand of DATGEL010000036.1, from coordinate 12,638 downwards.
ACCCAATCCGAGCTTGAGGAGCTTATCCGCGAGCTGCGGGGCTGGCGCAGTGTCTCGCCAACACCGGTGCTCGCCTTCGTCGGCCCGCGCCAGCTCGACGCCACGGCGCTGCCGCCGGGCGTCGACGACTTCGTGGTCGAGCCCTGGGACGCCGCCGAGGTGCTGGCGCGCCTGCGCCGCTTCACCCACGATCGCGGCAGCGCCGCGCCGCCGGAGGTACTGGAGGCCGGCCCGGTCACGCTGGACATCCGCCAGCGGCTCTGCCTGATCGACGGCGCAGGCGTAGAACTGACCTTCATCGAGTTCGAAATGTTGAAGGCGCTGATGGCGCAGCCCAACCGCTTCCTCGGCCCGGCCGAGCTGCTGCGCACCGTCTGGGACGGCCGACACCCCGTACACATGGTGACGCTGCGCGTCTGGATCAAGCGCCTGCGCGACAAGCTGCCGCCGGCGCACCGCGCCCTGATCGAGACGCGCCGCAGCGTGGGCTACCGCTTCGCGCTCGACGCCGCCCCGCTTTCGGACGCGGGTTGACGCGCGTCGCACGTGAATGGCGCTACGGCCCCTCGTCGCCGGGACGCGGCAGGGCGCGCGGCGGGAACTCGCGGTAGGGATACTGCGCCAGCACGTCCTCGCGCAGTTCGAGGCCGAGGCCCGGAGCAGTGGGCAGATCGATGTAGCCGTCCTTCACCACGATCGGCTTGACGGAGACCTCGTCGCCGCGCGCCCGGAAGTTGACGAAGTACTCCGTGATCAGGAAGTTGGGGATGCAGGCCGCGACTTGCAGCGTGGCGGCAAGGCCGATCGTCGTGCTGTTGTAGTTGTGCGGCGAGACGACGACGAGATACGGCTCGGCCATCGCCGCGATCTCTTTCAGCTCGAGGATGCCGCCACAGTTACAAACATCCGGGTTGATGATCTCCGCCGCGCCCTTCTCGAACACCTGGCGAAACTCGGCCTTGGTGTAAAACTCCTCGCCGGTGACGATCGGCAGGTTGATCTCGCGGCGGCAAAGCGCCAGCTCATCGATCTGCCGCCCGGAGACCGGCTCTTCGTACCAGAAGGGGCGGAACTCCTCCATGCGCCGCGCGATGCGGATCGCGTGCATGGGGGCAAGGCGGCGATGGACTTCGACCAGGATCTCGATTTCAGGCCCCACCGCCTCGCGCACGGCGCGCACGTTTGCCACCGCCGCGTCTTCGACCTCGCGGCCGACGTGCGTGCGCCAGGGGCCGGGAAAAGGGTCGAACTTCAGCGCGCGGTGGCCCTTCGCCACCGTTTCGACGGCCAGGCGCGCGAAGTCCTCCGGCTGTTTTGCGCCGTGATACCAGCCGTTGGCGTAGACGCGGATGCGCGCGCGGCAGGCGCCGCCCAGCAGGTTGTACACCGGTTGGCCCACGGCCTTGCCGGCGATGTCCCACAGCGCCTGCTCGATGCCGGAGAGGGCCGACCAGAAATCCATGGCGCCGCGCTTGCCGGCGAAGTCGTGGTAGGCCATGAAGGTGAAGTGCTTGATCTGGAAGGGGTCGCGCCCGCAGAGGTAGCGGGCGAGCTGCTGCACGTGCGCCACAATGCTCTGGTCGCGGTCGGCCTGCGTGTAGCATTCGCCCCAGCCGTAGATGCCGGCATCCGTTTCCACTTTGACCAGCAGCCAGTTCTTGCCGTTCCCCGGATCGACCAGGATCGGCGTCACGCCTGTTACCTGCATCGCCGCCACCTCCGACTCACGACCTGTTCGCACCTACGAGTCCGCCGAAGCGAGATTGAGCGTGAGTTGTCGGTGCGAGCAAGCCTGCAGCGCGGGCACCGCTTCGAGCAGCCGCTGAGCGGACACCCTGCCTAACTCGCTCGGCTCAATCTTATGCAGCCCGCCACCATACACTCTGCCCTCGCCGCGAAGATCTTCGCCGGTGATCTCCTGCAATACCTCGAATATCGTCGCAACAGCATTGGGTTGTTGCTTCAGGAGGGAACGCAACGGCCCGTCCGGGTAGAGCAACAAATACAGATTGGTCGCCACGGCCTGAGACTTATTCCAAATGAACCTGAACGGCCGAGTCTCCCCCGCGCCGCGGCCCATGTATGTGCAGAGGAATGGCGCCGGTTCACGCTGCTCCTGCCGATACCACGGCGAGCGCTTTCGAACGAGGTAGCCTTCACGCACACCACGTGCCGTTGCTGTCTGCAGATACGACCAAAGCGCAGGGTACTCAGACTGGATCGTAGTCTCGCCGAGATCACAGTCGATGAGCGCAAGCTGCGGCTCAAGCACGGGATAGCCATCACTATTCGATTCAATGACCGTGCTGCGGAGACGCCGAACACTCGGCAGAACCGGCTTCAGATACCGCTCGGGCAGATCTCGAGCGTGAGCCTCCTCGCGCGGAAGGATGAAGAACGCGTTGTCGCCCGTCGCGATACCGCGCTGAATGCGGAAGAAGTCTCGGAGCAGCAAACCGGACGCCGCGGGTATCAGCGCGTTGTCTCGTGGAGTCGGCGATGGATATGCGGTCCACTTATGCGCATGGCTCAATCTCCGCAGAGGTACATCTTCGGCGATGCGCGGAGAAGAAAGCATACCGCCGAGCGAAAATCGGGCCGTCGCGTTGGCTGCGGGCGCTGCCTTTCGAAACACCACCACCGCGGAAGACACCAGCGCATCGTCGAACTGCGCCTCGGCTGGGTCGAAGCGGTGGATGCTGATGAGGGTTACACGCTCGGTGAGATAGCGCCTCACCACGGAGCCGTAGTTCACGTCCATGAATTCCGAAGGGATCAGCCACGCTGCCACGCCGTTTTCGGTAAGCCACTCGGTGGCCAGCAGCAGGAAGTAGACGTAAAGCCCGGCCAGGCCGTTCACCTTAAGGCCAGCTAAGCGCATCACAAGAGATTGCAACCGCTCCTTTTGTTCGCGGCTCAGGTGGTGGTGCCTAACATAGGGAGGGTTGGCGATAATAAGGTTCGGGCGGGCAGACATCGCCCTGCCCGCAACCAGATCGGTGAAGTCGCCTGTGATAACCCGCAAGCCTGATTCGCCCCACAGGGCGCGGGCGGCAGCCACGAACCGAGGATCGACTTCGATGCCAACCGCTGACGCGATGCGCTGGTGGAGAACAGTGGTAAGCAGCGCCGAGTAGAAGGCGCCGCTTCCGATCGCGGGCTCTGCGAAGTGAATCGACTCCGCTGGATTCGGAAGGAGTGAGGCGGCGTACTCAACAATCTCGCGGGCGAGCGCGGGCGGGGTGGCGAACTGACCAAGCTTGTTTCGCTGGCTGGCCGAGCGCTCGCCGTCCAACTCGTCCTGGAGAGCCATTCGCTGACGTTCTGTGGCTGCAAGATCGAACGTCGTCATGGCGCAATGCCCAGATGCAGCAGATCGTCCAGGCGGTGTTCCCAAACCCAATCGAGTCCCTCCGCCGCTTCATAGCCAAGATATCCGCTGTCAAAATACCCGCAGAGAAGCAAGGTGAGTTGCGTCGCCGCACCATACTCGTCTCGTAGCTGGCGGATCTTGGTTGCCTCCTCTTTGCGCCGCTTGTTGGTGTTTGTGAAATCCCCCGCAGATTTTGCTTCGATCAGGATTGGGAATCCGTCGGCTCGCGGCCGATGCGGTTGGATGACGGCATCGATCGGGATGTTGAGAACCTTCTCACGCTGGCCCCGGACCGGCACATTGAGCCGGAACGTGAATGTCCCTCGCTCCATCTCGGTGAGCGGATGCTCACTCCGTGGCGCCCGCCGTTCGTAGTCTAACCGGATTAGGAATTCCTCGACCGTCGCGAGTTGGCGCTGCTCCTGCGCATTGCGGATCCGCGGATCGGAGAGCGAGCCGGTCAAGCGATCGGCAACTATTGTCGAAGCACGGTTCCGCATGGTCTCGCTCGGCCGCGCGCCTTCGGCCAACCACGGAAAGATGTCTTCGTCCAAGAGTCTGGAGATTACTGAGCAGATACTTTGCAGCGGCTCGTGAAGCCGGGCGGCCGCGATAGTTTGCAGTAATCGCCCCTTCAATTCCATCGCCTTGACAAGGCCGGCAGGCGCATGCGCCAGTCCAATGAGCCGGTCGCGGGCGATGGGCGGAGCCGTACACATGCGCAGCGTCGCAATGATATGCGGGTTGGCCCGAAGCGCTGCGGGCGTCAGCGACCGTAGATCGTCAAGTATAGCGAGCGCTTCCTCCACCGCGGCGACGGTTTGAATGCGCGTCTCTCGGTATGTTGCCGGTGCAAACTGCATGAACCAATTGTTGAACATATCGACCGAGGCGGCGATATCCGGCTTCCATAGATGCGGCTTATCGGCGTTGATCATCGTGGTTGAGATCCAAATGTCGCCCCGCTCGGTTTGCTACGCCCGGCGCCCGCGCTCGTAGGCGAGGGCGCGATCAACGGAGCTGTAGCGACGGCGGCCGCCGCCCGCCTGCTCCTTGGCCGTGTGCGCCGCGGACTCGGACGAGAGCATGTAGGTGTGCATGGCGGACTTGAGGAAGGTGCTGTAGCCCATCGCGTCTTGCGCCGAGTTGATCGAGGTCTTCACCAGGCGAAGGTAGAATGGGTCGCTCTCGGCGATGCGGCGGGCGATCGCCAGCGTCTCCTCCTCCAGTCGTTCGCGCGGCACGACCAGGTTCACCAGGCCCGCCCGCTCCGCCTCCTCGGCGTGCATGAAGCGCTCCTGGAAGAGGATCTCCTTCGCCTTGCGCGGGCCGACATCGTAGGGCACGGCGAAGTACTGGAAGTGCGAGGCGAGGAACTTGGTGTCGTCCGCGGCCACGATCAGGTCCATCGCCGTGGCGATCATCCAGCCGCCGAAGATGCAGTAGCCCTGCACCATCGCGATCGTCGGCTTCATCAGGTTGCGCCAGCGCAGGCCCATATCAATGTACAGGTCCCAGATGCGCTTGTAGCGGCCGGGCAGGCCAACGGCGGGCCGCGCCTCGGTGTCGGCGCGCTGCTGCGGTGAGCCCAGGTCGTGGCCGGCGGAAAACGTCTCGCCCGCGCCGGAGAGCACGATCACCCGCACGGCGTCGTCGGCCTCGGCCGCGAGAAAGGCGCGGTCCATCTCCTCCAGCAGCGGGCGGCTCTGTGCGTTGCGCACTTCCGGCCGATTCAAGATTACCCGCGCGATCGAGCCGTCGATGTTGTAGAGGATGTTTTCGTAGCTCATCGCATCTCCTTGCCGGCCGCGCTCGCCGGGCGGCGTGCAACGTTCAGGCTACTTGCAGCAGGTACGAGGGCAGGCTACCCCTCCAGGCGCAGCAACTGCGCGGCCGTGCCGCCGAGAATGGCGATGCGTTGGGCGTCGCTCAGTCCCGGCGTCGCAAGCACGTGGTCCACCGCCGTGGCCGTCCAGGGATAGGGATAATCGGTGCCCACCACGACCTGGCCGGCCCCGACCTCGGCGATGAGGTGGCGCAGCGCCTCTGGGGTGAAGACCAGCGAATCAAAGTAGAGCTGGCGCAGGTACGCCGTCGGCTGCTTCTGGATCGGCGTGCAGCGGCCGGGAAAGGTGACGCAGCCCGCGTCCGAGCGCGCCGCGTAAGACGGCAGGTAGCCGCCGCCATGCGCCGCAAGGATCTTGAGGCCGGGGAAGCGATCGAGCGTGCCCTCGAAGATCAAGTGCGAGAGCGCGATCGTCGTCTCCAGCGGGTTGCCGATCACGTTCTCCAGCATGCCGTTGCCACGCAAGCGGCTGGCCAGCTCGGCCGTGCCCTGCGGATGAATGAAGATCAGCGCGCCCAGCTCCTCGGCCTTGGCCCAGAAGGGGTGAAAGCGAGCGTCCGCCAGCTCTTCGCCGTTGACACTGCCGCCCACCAGGGCGCCGCGCAGCCCCAGCCGCTTCACCGCCGCCTCCAGTTGCTGCACGGCGAGATCTGGATGCTGTAGGGCCACCGACGCCAGCGCCACGAAGCGGTCCGGTGCACTGGCGCACCAGGCCGCCAGCGCCTCGTTCTGGACGCGGATCAGTGCGGCGGCAACGTCGCGGTCGGCGGCGTACCAGTACGGGTTGATGCTCAGCGCCGCGACGTCGATGCCCTGCTCGTCCATCGCCCGCAGTCGGAGCGCGACGTTCGTCAGCAGCAGCGCGGGCAAAGGAGACGGTTGCCCGAGCAGAGCCGTCGCCTCCGGCACGGCGCAGTGGGCATGCAGATCGACCACCCGCACGCGCCGGCCGTTCACCACGACCTCTCGCCGCCGCGCGGCGCCTGTCGGTTCGCCGGCTGTCGTCATTACCGCCGCCTCCTGACGTTGTTGTGCTCGCCGCCCATTCTACGGCCCCGTAGCCAGGCAGCACGCGTCTTCCGTCGCCGGCCCGGCTTCGGCGGCGGCGCCGACCGTCGAGCCGGCAACGATCGGCGGCTCCGCCACCGGACATCGCGGCGCAAACGCGGCCGCTCGCGGGGTTGGCTTTGTGCGGCGGCGGTGATACAGTATTTTGGCGCCCGGTGAAGGGGCGGCATGAGTGTGGCCCGATCGCGAAACGGCGATCGGCGGCTGCGCCCGCGCGGATGCGCCGGTCCGGGCCGGTGCATACGGCACCTTACCAGCTGAAGAGTAGCAGGAAGGCTCTGGCTGCCGGGGGGCGGCGCGTGCCCGGCTAGGGGCGGTGCTGTGCTGCCGGCAGACGGGGGGTTCGGGGGGACGCGGGGCGTCTCGACCGAACCCTGGCAACAGGGACAACGCGGTCCGGACGCCGGGGGCGGGCTCACACGACACACGATGCTGGTGGCGACACCAGCCCGTGGTTTGGGTGGAGAGTTTGATCCTGGCTCAGGATCAACGCTGGCGGCGTGCCTTACGCATGCAAGTCGCACGGGGGTGGGCTTCGGTCCGCCCCAGTGGCGGACGGGTGAGTAACACGTACGTGACCTGACTCCGGGTGGGGGATACCCGTCCGAAAGGGCGGCTAATACCGCATGGGTCCGCGGGGGGTGCCCCGTGGGCAAAGCGCCCGGGCAACCGGGGGCGCCGGGAGAGGGGCGTGCGGCCGATTAGGCTCGCTGGTGGGGTAACGGCCTACCAGGGCGACGATCGGTAGCTGGGCTGAGAGGCCGGACAGCCACACTGGGACTGAGACACGGCCCAGACTCCTACGGGAGGCAGCAGCGAGGAATTTTGCGCAATGGGCGAAAGCCTGACGCAGCAACGCCGCGTGGGTGATGAAGGCCTTCGGGTTGTAAAGCCCTTTTGGTGGGGACGACTGCGACGGTACCCATCGAAGAAGCCACGGCTAACTACGTGCCAGCAGCCGCGGTAATACGTAGGTGGCGAGCGTTGTCCGGATTTATTGGGCGTAAAGCGCGCGCAGGCGGTGGCGTAAGTCTGCTGTGAAATCTCCCTGGCTCAACCGGGAGGGGGCGGCGGAGACTGCGGCACTGGAGGGACCTAGAGGCCGGTGGAATTCCCGGTGTAGTGGTGAAATGCGTAGAGATCGGGAGGAACACCAGTGGCGAAGGCGGCCGGCTGGGGGTGCCCTGACGCTGAGGCGCGAAAGCGTGGGGAGCGAACCGGATTAGATACCCGGGTAGTCCACGCTGTAAACGATGGCCACCAGATGTGGGGGGTATCGACCCCCTCCGCGTCGGCGCAAACGCACTAAGTGGCCCGCCTGGGGAGTACGGCCGCAAGGCTAAAACTCAAAGGAATTGACGGGGGCCCGCACAAGCAGCGGAGCGTGTGGTTTAATTCGACGCGACGCGAAGAACCTTACCAGGGCTTGACATGCATCAGAAGCCGGCGGAGACGTCGGTGCCTTTCGGGGCTGGTGCACAGATGCTGCATGGCTGTCGTCAGCTCGTGCCGTGAGGTGTTGGGTTAAGTCCCGCAACGAGCGCAACCCCTGGGGCCAGTTGGATTTCTCTGGCGCGACTGCTGCGAGCAACGCAGAGGAAGGCGGGGATGACGTCAAGTCAGCACGGCTCTTACGTCCTGGGCGACACACACGCTACAATGGGCGGTACAGAGGGTCGCGAAGCCGCGAGGTGGAGCTAATCCCACAAAGCCGCTCTCAGTGCAGATTGCAGGCTGCAACTCGCCTGCATGAAGGCGGAGTTGCTAGTAACCGCGGGTCAGCACACCGCGGTGAATACGTTCCCGGGCCTTGTACACACCGCCCGTCACGTCATGGGAGTCGGCAACACCTGAAGTCGCTGCGCCAACCCCTCCCCTGGGAGGGGGGGCAGGCGCCGAGGGTGGGGCTGGTGACTGGGACGAAGTCGTAACAAGGTAGCCGTAGCGGAAGCTGCGGCTGGATCACCTCCTTTCTAGGGCCGGTTTGTCGGTCCGGTCGGCAACGCGTCACGGTGTGTGGCGCGGACCGGGACGGCCAGCCCAGGTCGATCGGGCTTCCCTGGCGGAGGCTCGTGGCGGACCGCGGCGACGCGGCCCGCCCCCGCACGCACCGGCCGGCGGGACACAAAAACGGCCGTGCACCACCCGCCCCACCCTCCTTCTCACCCCCCGCCTTCCTGCTGCTCTTCAGGCGCGTAAGGCCGCCGCTTCGCCGGCTCTGTGCCGGCGCTTCGGTGTGTCACGCACTGGAACCTTACCAACTGAAGAACGCTGTATCTGGACGAGGTACTTCAAGCCTTCATGCTCAGCTCATGGCATGAAGGCAGGGTTGTAGGCGCCCGCAGGAAAACCTATCTGCGGGCTGCGTGCCGAGTAGACATGTCCATATGGGCGCGGGGCGACCCGGCCATCCGGCTGTGGGCGGCTCTGCGTGCAGGTCAAGCTACAAAGGGCGCGCGGTGGATGCCTTGGGAGCACGGGCCGAAGAAGGACGCGGCATGGCGGCGAAACGCGCCGGGGAGCTGCCTAGCAAGCTGATCCGGCGGTATCCGAATGGGGCAACCCGCCTGGCGTGATGGCCAGGCGCCCCGGAGCGAACACATAGCTTCGGGAGCGGGAACCGGGGGAACTGAAACATCTTAGTACCCCGAGGAGTAGAGAGGATTCCCCCAGTAGCGGCGAGCGAACGGGGAGCAGCCTAAACCGGTGCAGGTTCGCCTGCGCCGGGGTTGTAGGGCTCTGCCGCCTTTAGTGGCAGCCAGTAAGAAACCAGCAGTCCAGCCGAACGGTCCTGGAACGGCCGACGACAGGGGTGAGAGTCCCGTAGGCGAAAGACAGCTGGCTGGCGTGGAGTTCCTGAGTACCACGGGTTAAGAGAAGCCCCGTGGGAAGCTGGGCGGACCACCGTCCAAGGCTAAATACCCGTGCTGACCGATAGTGAACGAGTACCGTGAGGGAACGGTGAAAAGCACCCCGGGAGGGGAGTGAAAGAGACCCTGAAACCGCGTGCCTACAAGCAGTCGGAGGCGCAAGCTGACGGCGTGCCTATTGAAGAATGAGCCGGCGAGTTACTGTGCGCGGCAAGGTTAAGCGGCGGGAGCCGTGGAGCCGGAGCGAAAGCGAGTCTGAACAGGGCGTCGAGTCGCGCGGAGTAGACCCGAAACCGGGTGAGCTACCCATGGGCAGGCTGAAGGTCCGGTAATGCGGACTGGAGGGCCGAACCTTCCTGCGTTGCAAAGCAGTTGGATGACCTGTGGGTAGGGGTGAAATGCCAAGCGAACCCGGAGATAGCTGGTTCTCCCCGAAATGCATTGAGGTGCAGCCTCGGGAGGTCGGCCACGGAGGTAGAGCGCTGCCTGGGCTAGGGGGCTCACCGCTTACCAAACCCACGCAAACTGCGAATGCCGTGGCCCGGATCCCGGGAGTGAGACTGCGGGGGCTAAGCTCCGTAGTCGAGAGGGAAACAGCCCAGACCACCAGCTAAGGTCCCGGAGTGGGGGCTAAGTGTCAAAGGATGTTGCGCCGCCCAGACAACCAGGAGGTTGGCTTAGAAGCAGCCATCCTTTAAAGAGTGCGTAATAGCTCACTGGTCGAGTGGTGCTGCGCCGACAATGTACCGGGGCTCAAGCCCCCCACCGAAGCTGTGGACCGTGCGCGCCGCGAGGCGCACACGATGGTAGGGGAGCGTCCCCCTCAGCGGCGAAGTCGTGGCGCAAGCCGCGGTGGAGCGGGGGGGAGTGCGAATGCCGGCATGAGTAGCGTAAAGGCCGATGCGAAATCGGCCCACCGGAAACCCAAGGTTTCCTACGGAAGGGTAGTCCGCGTAGGGTTAGGCGGGCCTAAGCCGAGGCCGCAAGGCGCAGGCGATGGACAGCCGGTTAGTATTCCGGCCCCGCTCCCGTTTCGTTGAAGCGCGGGGGGACCCAGACTGATAGATCCGGCGCCCCCATTGGACATGGGGCGTCCGTGGCCCGTAGGCGGTTCGGGTGTGGAGAAATGCCCACCCGACATAAGCGGAGGGGCCGCGGGGAGCGGCGACTACGGTCAAGGCAACCGGGTCGAGTCTGTGCTGGCGAGAAAAGCCTCGCGGGGAGGAACGGGAGCGCCCGTACCGCAAACCGACACTGGTGGGTAGGGGTAAGTACCCCGAGGTGGGCGAGAGCACCCTCGTTAAGGAACTCGGCAAGTTGACCCCGTAACTTCGGGAGAAGGGGTCCCCCTGGTTGTGCACCAGTTCTCCTGGGTAGCAGCCGGGGGGCGCAGTGAGCAGGCCCAGGCGACTGTTTACCAAAAACACAGGTCTCTGCCAACCCGTAAGGGGATGTATAGGGGCTGACGCCTGCCCAGTGCCGGAAGGTTAAGGGGAGAGGTTCACGCCTTGAACCGAAGCCCCGGTGAACGGCGGCCGTAACTATAGGCAAGGACCCCTGTAGTTGTAAAACCTGGCTGTATGCTGGAACACCCGGAAGATACCGCGGTACTCGCCACTGGGCGCGGTGCGCCGAAGAGGGTGGCAGTGACAATCCGCGGCGGACGGGCAATCAGCAGGAAAGACTCGAGCGATGCTCAAGGTCGGAGACGTCTCGCCGGAGATCGGCCACTATTTGGCCGGTTTCACCGACGGGGAGGGGAGCTTCAACGTCAGCTTCCGGCCGCGAGCAGACTACGCGATGCCGTGGAAGGTGTCGCTCTGCTTCAACATCTCGCAGCGCGATCCCGTGATCCTGGCGCTGTTCAAGCGGCATCTGGAGTGCGGGACTATGCGCCAGCGGCGCGACGGTGTCTGGTACTACGAGGTGAACAACCTCAACGCCATCACCGAGAACGTGATTCCATTCTTCCGGCGGTTTGGCTTCCTCTCCGCCAAGAAGAAACGGGATTTCGCCAAATTCGTGCAACTGGCAGAGCTGTTAAGCAGGCGGCAGCATCTCACGAATGCCGGAATCGAGCAGGTGCTCGCCATTCGGCGCGAGATGAACGATGGCGGCAAGCGCAAGTACACGGACGAGGAGATCCTCGCCCGGCTCGAGAATCCTCAGAGACTGTACGCCGGGCCGCGCCGGGCTCGTGAAGAGACGGCGCGGATGAGACAGTCCGGACTGCATGGCAACATGCAGAGTGCGGCAGAGATGACCGCACCCGTTGCCGTGGTCGCGGCGGAGCCGGAACCTCCGCCAACAAGCGGCGCAGACGACGTGTAACAGCACGAACGGTCCTAAGGTGACGATCGTTGCCCCTCGCGCCGGTGACGGTGCGAGTGCAGCTGGCTAAATGCTGGAACGTCTGGAGGATCCGGTGCTACTCGATGAGCGACAGCTCGTCAGTGACAATGCATCCGGTGCAGACAATCAGCAGGAAAGGCCAGGAACTCGCTTCCTGGAATCCTCAGAGACCACACGCCAGCCATCCCGAGACTCGGGATGAAGATATGGTCCGTTCCCCATGGCGACGTGGGGAGGCCGGCAGAAATGACCGGCCCCTCGCTGGGCCGAGGCCCGGCGGGAGTAACAAGCAAGAGCGAAATTCCTTGTCGGGTAAGTTCCGACCCGCACGAATGGCGTAACGATCTGGGCGCTGTCTCAACGAGGGACTCGGCGAAATTGAAGTACCCGTGAAGATGCGGGTTACCCGCGACCGGACAAAAAGACCCCGTGGAGCTTTACTACAGCTTGGCACTGGGGGTGGGCCCACGCTGCGTAGCATAGGTGGGAGCCGTTGAACCGTGGCTTGCGGGCTGCGGGGAGGCACCGGTGAAATACCACTCTGCGTTGGTTTACCTTCTAACGGCGGAGCAAGCCGCCGGACCGTGCCTGGTGGGTAGTTTGACTGGGGCGGTCGCCTCCTAAAAGGTAACGGAGGCGCCCAATGGTCCCCTCAGGGTGGATGGAAATCACCCGAACGAGCGCATTGGCAGAAGGGGGCTTGACTGCGAGGCCTACAAGCCGAGCAGGGGCGAAAGCCGGGCAAAGTGATCCTACGGTTCCGTGTGGAAGGGCCGTGGCTTAACGGATAAAAGCTACCCCGGGGATAACAGGCTTATCTTGCCCAAGAGTTCACATCGACGGCAAGGTTTGGCACCTCGATGTCGGCTCGTCGCATCCTGGGGCCGGAGCAGGTCCCAAGGGTTGGGCTGTTCGCCCATTAAAGCGGTACGCGAGCTGGGTTCAGAACGTCGTGAGACAGTTCGGTCTCTATCCGTCGTGGGCGCAGGAGACTTGCTGGGCGCTGCCCCTAGTACGAGAGGACCGGGGTGGACGGCCCGCTGGTGTGCCGGTTGTCGTGCCAACGGCAGTGCCGGGTAGCCAGGGCCGGAGCGGATAAGCGCTGAACGCATCTAAGTGCGAAGCCGAC
>DATGEL010000035.1 GCA_035310145.1 Dehalococcoidia bacterium | reverse complement strand
CCCACGCTGCGTCCGTCAGTTCTCCCCGCCCGACCATGCCCAGCTCCTGTGGTGTGCACACCCTCCTGCACAGGATACCGGGCAACGGGTCCATTCATCAGACAGACCCTAATCCCCCACCGCCGCGATTCGCTCCGTGGCCTTCGCCGCCCCCGTCCTGATCTCACGCGCCGCGCCGGCGGCCGATCCGCAACGCCAGAGCTTCACCGTCGTGGTGCAGGACTCGGAGGCGGCGGTCAGTCCGGCGGACTTCCTCGACCACCTCACCCAGGGCGCCCAGGAGGCGGAGGACGCTCCGCTCTACCGTGACGGCAAGAAGATCGGCCTGGCCGAGACCATCGTGATTGTGACCCGCGTCGCCGGCGACGACGTGGCCGGCCTGATCGCCTGCAGCGTCGAGCTGCCTGAGGGCAACCTGCTGTTCCACGGCTCTGCCCACCTCGCCGGCCTGGCCACGGGCGCCGCGCTTCCCGTCGTCGGCGGCACCGGAACCTATCGCGGCGCCAGGGGCACGGTGACCCTGATCGCCGCCGAGGACGGCACGCACACCACGCTGAACTTCGACATCTCCATGGAATAGAGGGGAATAGAGGGGAATAGAGGCGGGCGGCGCGCAGGTGGGTGGGCGCGCCGTCTTCGCAGTCGACGCTGCAGGCCCTATCCGGCCGACCTTCCCGCCGTATCTCACCACACGGACGGCCATCGCCGGTTCTTGCGCCCGCGGGCGGGGTCCAGGGGGTCGCCAGGATGCGCGTGCAGCAGGCCTTCATTTGCCGGGACACGGGAATCGACCCGGCCTGCGACTGGGAGGCGCGCGACACGGACGAGCAGGAGCTGCTGACGAGCGCCTGCGTGCACCTTCAGCGCCGTCACGCGGCCGCCTGTGATGCGCGCCAGTTGCGCTCGCTTCTGCGAGCAGCGGTGCGCGGCGTGGGCGGAATCTGACGGGCAATGGCATAGAGCTGACGGAACCGCTTCCGCCAGAGCCAGGAGAAAGTTGTCATGATCGTCGAGCGGTTGACATTTCAGGCAAAGTTTGGTCAGGGTGATACCATCACGCAGGCGTTCAAAGAGTTCAACGAGAAGTTCGCGCCACGGTACGGTGTCACCGGCCGGCTGCTGGTCGACGTGACTGGCCCGATGTTCACCGTCGTGGCCGAGACCGAGTATCGCGACATGGCGCATGTGGCCGAGACGGAAGCCGGGATGCAGGCAGCGTTCGCCGATTCGGAATGGCAAGGCTGGTTCGCCGCCTGGCAGGGCGCCGTGACGTCCGGCAGCCGCGAGCTGCTGCGAGTGGTCGCCTAGGATCGGGCGTGCGCCGGGCGCCGTCACGCCGCCCGGCGCACCGCATCGCACAGAGGAGCGCGCAGCATGGAGATCGCAACGTTGCGCCAGGCGCTTGAGACGTCTTTTCAAGAGAACCGCGCCCTGATCTCCGCCTTGAGCGACGCCGATCTAGCACGGCGCACACCAAACCCGAAGTGGCGCGTGCGCCAACTCGCGGCGCACATCGCGCAGGACGACGGCGGCACGACCTATGTCGGCAAGCTGCTGGCGAGGGGCAAGAACGCGAAGGCGCCGGACCTCCTGATCAACCTCGCCAACTGGTGGGGGTTGCGCAAGTACCGCAAGGCCCACGCCGCCGACCTGCTGCCGGTGATGGATCAGAAGCACCGCGACCTGCTCGCCTGGATCGAGACACTGACGCCGGAGCAGCTGCAGCGCGACGGCGAGATCTCACAGCTGGGCCGCATGACGCTGGGCGAATTTCTGGACAGGAATCAGCAGCACAGCCGCGAGCACGGCAACGAGATCCGCGCCGCGCTGGGCCAGTCGCGGCCTGCCCGCGAGCGGCAAGCCGGGTAATCCCCGGCCGCGCCGCTCGGGGCGACACTCGTCGCCCGTCCTGGCGGGCCAGGCGACGGCGAGGCTCTGGCAGCAGCCTCGCCGTCGCGGCGTGTCCCGTACCTGCTGACCGAGGCGATCGGACACGGCGCCGCCCGGCGAATCCAACCGCGCCGGCCCGGCGTACTCTCTGCGAAGCCTGCAGGCACTTCCCACACATCTGACCGTGGTGACTGCTGACGATCGCCGCAAGACGGCGCGGCGAGAGTCCGTCCTCGTTGGGCGCGCTCGCGTCGAACGGTCGGCAGTCGCTGCCCAAACTCAGGGAGAGATTCATGCCCTTCTCCTCGCTGCGCTCAGGGCGTATCCTCACCGCGGCCGTCGCGCTCGTGGGGGCTGCGCTGCTGTCACATGCCGTATCCGCCCAGCAATCTGGCGCCACGTTCGACATGGTGCCGGGTGCGGGCATCGCTTCCTGCCTTCCCAACGCCCACGGACACGTCAGCATCCGCTCCGAGGGCGTCGTCGAACGCATGCGCATCGACGTGCGCGGCCTTCCAGCCAATGCGCAGTTTGACCTCTTCGTGACCGAGCTGCCGAACAAGCCGTTCGGCATCGCCTGGTACCAGTCCGACCTGGAAACGAACAGCCACGGCGAGGGCCACGTGGAGGTGGTGGGCCGCTTCAACGTTGAGACGTTCTCTGTCTCCACCGGCGGCCCGGTGACCACCTTCCCGCCGACGCACATGTACCATCTCGGCCTCTGGTTCAACGACCCGCAGCTGCCGTTCGACCTCGGCTGCGAGCCGGGGCAGGCCAAGCCTTCCGTGACGCCGTTCAACGGTGAGCAGCACGCCGGCATCCAGGTGCTGAATACGTCGAACTTCCCCGACAACGCCGGCCCGCTCAGCCTGGTGAAGTAGGGCACCCGGCCGCGGCGCGGCCACTGCTCCATCCCGAGCCCTTGCCGACGCAGCGCAACCGTGCGCACGGTTGCGCTGCGTCGGCCGTGCTGCCAGGCCATGCTCACACCGAGGCTTCAGCGGTGCGCGGCGTGGCGGGCGCCTTCCACCCCGCCGCCCGCCGGCGCCCGACGCCAACTTGGGGACGCCACGGGCGGCGGCTCGGCCGCATCGTGTACGCTGCATGTGACCGCAGATCAACGGTGCGGCGCAGGGGGCACGATGTCCGCGCAAGATGACGGGGCAGCCAGGCCGGCTCACCCGGCGGAGTCAGCGGCCACACCGCCGGCCGAGGCGCCGCTCGATCCGGTCGAGGAGGCGGACGAGGAGTCGTTTCCCGCCAGCGATCCGCCGCCCGGCCCGGCGCACATTGGAGGGCCTTCCGCGCCGCCCGAGCGCGACGCGAAAGGCCGCGGCGGCTCGATCAGCCCCTCCGGCCGCAGCAGAGGAGATCACGCGTGAACGACCGCAGGATTCTGGACCACATCAACGAGCTGGTGGATGAGGAGCACGCGCTCTACCGCCGCGCTGAGGAGGACGGCGGCCTGAACGCGGCCGAGCGTGAGCGATTGCACCAGCTCAAGGTGCAGCTCGACCAGGCGTGGGACCTGCTGGACCAGCGCCGGGCGCTGCGCGGCGCCGGCCGCGACCCGAACGAGGCGCACGAGCGCTCCGCGAATCTGGTCGAGAACTACCAGCAGTAAGCGACCCGCCACCCCGGCGTCAGTCCGCGGCGGCGGGCAACCGCGGCGCGGCGATCACGCCCTTCTCGGCCAGCGCCGCGATCTGCTCGTCCGTATAGCCGAGCCGCTCGCGCAGGATCTGCGCCGTGTGACCGCCGGGGGCGTCGGCGCCGGTGTGCGGGCCGCCAGGGGTGCGCGAGAGCTTGACGGGTGTATTGGAGACGCTGAGCCGGGCGCCGTTCCAGGCGGGCAGCTCCACCACCATCTGGCGCGCCTGCACCTGCGGATCGGCTACCACCTGGTCGACGCCGTTCACCGGCCCCACCAGGCAGACCGGCGCCAGCAGCGCCAGCCACTCGTCGCGCGGCTTCTGCTTGAAGACCTCGATCAGGATCGGCTCCAGCGCCGCGTGGTTCTTCGTGCGCAGCCGGTTCGTCTTGAAGCGCTCGTCCAGGATCAGATCGTCGCGGCCGATCGTGGCGCAGAACAGCTCCCAGTCCTTGACGCCGGCCAGCACGAACCAGCCGCCGTCGCTCGTCTCGAATGCCTGAAAGGGCGTCGTCAACGGGTGGCGCGTGCCGATGCGGCCCGGCACCTCGCCCGTGGCGCAGTAGCGGATGATCGCGTTCTCCAGCAGCGCAACCTGAGCGTCGAGCATCGCCACGTCGATGCGCTGGCCCTTGCCGGAGCGGTCGCGTTCTACCAGCGCCGAGAGCACGCCGATCGCCGTGAACAGGCCGCCGGCCATGTCGCCGATCGAGTAGCCGGGCCGGGCGATGGGTCCATCCGGGTGGCCGGTGATGCTCATCACGCCGCCCATGCCCTGCACGATCACGTCCACGGCGCCGCGGTCGCGGTAGGGGCCGGTCTGGCCGAAGCCGGACGTTGACGCGTAGATCAGGCGCGGGTTCAGCGCGGCCATGCGCTCGTAGCCGAAGCCCAGCCGCTCCATCGTGCCGGGGCGGAAGTTCTCGGTGAGCACGTCGACCTGCGGCGCCAGGCCGTAGACGATCTCCTTGCCCTCGGGGCTGCGCAGGTCGAGGGCGAGGCTTTGCTTGCCGCGGTTGACGCTGAAAAAGTAGGTGTTGATGCCCTCCACAATCGGCCCGCCGCCGCGGTTGTCCTCGTTGGCGGCCACCTGCTCGATTTTCCAGACCTCGGCGCCGAGGTCGGCCAGTTGCATCACGCCGTAGGGTCCGGCCAGATGCCAGGTGAAATCGAGCACGATGATACCGTCGAGCGGTCCGGGCATGGTCTTTCCTCACAACATCACGATGCGACTTTTCGCTGCCGCCAGTATCCCCCACCACGCGGGCGCCAGGCACGCACCGGCGCCCCAATCGGCCGGCGGCGCGAGTGTCGCCAACATTCTCGCGGGCAGCCGCGCGGGCGCCTATGCCGGGCGCCCGCGCCGGGCGCGGGCCGGCCGTTTGGGCGCCGGTGCCGGGGCTTCCGCGGCCAGCGTGCGCAGCGCCTGCTCGGCCAGCTCCGGCCAGGCGGCTTCGTGCGCGTACGGCACCTGCACCCAGGCCCGCATCGGCCGGCCGGCCATCGGCTCGAAGAGCGTGGCGCCGGGCAGATCGAGCGCGGCGCGGTGCTCCGCGCCCGCCAGCTTGAACACCATCTCGCCCTGGTAGAAGCCGGCGAAGAGCTTACCGTTCAGCTTCAGGCAGGGCATGCCGAACGCTTTGCCGGCCGTCACGGGGCCGTCACCGCCGCCGAGCGCCGCGCCGATCGCGTGGTAGCGGCTCGCCGCCGCATCTTCACTCATCGCCGTGTCCTCTCCCGCCACCTGCGTCTCTCAGGCCATCGTCAGCCCGCCGCTCACCGAGAGCGTCTGGCCGGTGATGTAGGCGGCGTCGGGGCCGGCGAGGAAAGCGACGGCGCCGGCGATGTCCTCCGGCTTGCCCAACCGGCCCCAGGGCACCGCCCGCTGCAGCGCGTCACCCAGCCGCGGGTTACCCTCCTTCAAGCTCGCCAGCAACGGTGTATCCGTGGGGCCGGGGCAGATGCAGTTGACGTTGATCTGGTGCCGGGCCAGCTCGCGCGCCAGCGTCTTGGTGAAGGCGATGATGCCGCCCTTGGTCGCCGAATAGACCGCCTCGCCCGTCGAGCCGACGCGGCCCGCATCCGAGGCGATGCTGACCACGGCGCCGCGCCCGCGCTCGACCATTCCCGGCAGCACGGCCTTGCAGCAGTGAAACGTGCCCTTGAGGTTGATGGCGATGATCCGGTCCCAGGTCTCCGGCTCGCTCTGCAGAAACGGCTCGATCTTGTCCCAGCCGGCGTTGTTTACCAGCACGTCGATGCCGCCCAGCTCGCGCTCGACCGATGCCACCGCCTGGGCCACCGAGGCGGGATCGGTCACGTCGAGCTGGACGGCCAGAGCGCGATCGCCGGCCGCGTTCGCCGTCAGGGCGGTGGCGCGAGCAGCCTGGAAATCGAGATCGGTGCAGGCGGTGTTGGCGCCGTCCTGCGCCAAGCGCAGGGCGATGGCGCGGCCGATGCCGCTGCCCGCGCCCGTGACCAGCGCCACGCGTCCGCTGAGCGGTCCTGCCATGCTGCGCCTCCGGTCGGGAATAGGGACAAGGGAACAGGGAACAGTATAGGCGGTGAGCGGCTTGCGGAGGCGAGCCGTGGCCGAGACACAGGACTGAGCGCGCGGCGAAGCTGACGCTGCTGCCTGGTTGCTGTTGGCCAGCTAGAGGGAAGCCGACGCGATCAGCCGAGCGCCTGAGCGACGACCACGGCCGTGATCACGACGGCGATCAGCGCCACGAAGCCGACGGCCATGGCGCCGGCCAGCAGCAGCATGCGCCGCTCGGCGTCGGGCACACGCGCGGCCTGCTCTTCGGCGAAGGCAAAATCGGCGGACGTGAGCTGCTGGTAGCGATCGAGATCGGCGAGCAGCGCCGCGGCGTCCTGGTAGCGCTCGTCGGGGTTGCGGCGCATCGCCTTCGCCACGATGCCCGCCAGGCCCGGCGGCACGCTCGGCGGCAGCGCGTCCGCCTGGCCGGAAAGATGCTGCTGCATCACCACCAGCGGGTCGTCGCCGGGGCGGCCATAGGGCGGGCGGCCCTTCAACATCTCGTAGAGCAGGATGCCGAGCGCGTAGATGTCGGTGCGGGCGTCGCCGCGCTTGCCCTGGATCTGCTCTGGAGCCATGTAGGCGGGCGTACCGTGCGCGTTGGTCAGCCAGCGCCAGGTCATGCGCCGGGCGCCGTCCATTAAGGCGATGCCGAAATCGATGATCCGCGCCGTGCCGTCCGGCGTGACGATCACGTTCTCCGGCTTCAGGTCACGGTGATAGACGCGCTGTTCGTGCAAATACTGCAGGCCGGCGGCGAGCTGCCGTGCGATGCTGACCGCCTCGTCCACCGGCAGGCGGCCGCGCTCGCGCAGGATGCGGTGCAATGGTGTGCCGTCGACGTACTCGAGCACGAGGTAGGGCGCGGAACGGTTGTCGCCGGCGTCGACCGCGGCCTGGATGTTGGGATGGCGCAGCGCCCGCGTGATCTGCATCTCGCGGCGAAAATGCTCGAAGACCGTGGGATCGCCCAGCAGGCTCTCATCGGGCCACTTGAGCACGACCTGCTGCCCGTTGCGCGTGTCGCGCGCGAGATACGTCGCGGCGAAGCCGCCTTCGCCGAGCGGCCGCTCGATCTCGTAGTGGTCGATGCGCTCGCCGAGCTGGTGCAGTGGCCACCTCCCGGCTTCATCTTATCGCAGGCGCATCATTAGGTTCGCTGCATGCCGTACGTGCCCTGCTCCCAAACGCCGCCTCCTGCCGTACGCCGCGGCGGGGCCGGCCGAGCCCGGCAGCGAGAGATGGCAAGCGGAGAAGCTGGAGCGAGCATGCGCGCGTGCAGATGCTTACGCGGCGATTGGCTCCGCCGCTACGGCTGCCGCTGGCAAGCCGGTGGTGCCACCGACCGCGGTCGCTGTTGGCGTCGGAACGCGCGCGACGTAAACAATTATTAGCACTCAATCTTTCTGAGTGCTAAACTGACCAGCGGCGCCGGCACCCGGCGCCAGTGAAGCTGCGAGAGCGCCATCCCCGCCTCGGCAGCCACGGAGGAGGAAGGTGTTTGTTCTGTCGCGCATCCACCGTTCGCCCGCGGTCGGCGGCTCGCGCCTCCCGCTCGCGGGCGTGACCGCGTACTGTGTGCCGGTGATTCCCACGGTTCGGTTCGCCGGGGCCGCAGGCTCCGGCTGAGATTCGAGCCAGTTTCTGGAAGCGTCTTGGAGGCGCTCCTATGTTACGCAAAGTTGCAATGCCCCTCGATCTGGCGCTCGGCAGCCTGCTGGCGATCGCCGCGGCGGCGTTCGGCGTGGTCGGTTTCTTCGCCGGACTGAAAGATAATTCCCACACCACACAGTGGTTCCTCGCGGCGCTGATCCTCGGCGTCCTCTCCGGAGCCGTACTCGTCGACGAACTGCGCACGGCGGCTGGCGACCAGGCCCGGCGCGTCGATGCCTGGCTCGGCAGCCTGCTGTTCGTGCTCGCGCTCGCGGCGGGGGTAGTCGGCTTCATCGTCGGTCTGGCGAACAAGGCGCACGCAAGCACCTGGCTCGTGAGCGGCGTCATCCTGGCGGTCCTCAGCCTTGCCGCGACGATGGACGAGCTGCGCCGCAACCGTATGGCTGCCGGCGCTGACGCCTACGCCGGGCTGGGGGTAGCGTTTGGTCTGCTCGGCCTGGCGCTCGGCGTCGTCGGCTTCATCCTCGGCCTCGCGAGCAAAAGCCACGCCGATGTCTGGCTGTGGGCCGCGGTGGTGAGCAGCGTCGTGGCGCTCGGCTGGGTGTTCGAGGCCGAGCATCGGGCCGTGCTCGGTATCGCGCGGGAGGCTGGACCGCAGCCGCTCGGTGGCCCCGGTCTCGCCGGCACCAGTTGACACGGCGTGCCACTGCCCCCGGTAACGGCTGCACACGAGGCGGGGTTGCGAAGCCGCGGCCCCGCCTCCGCGATCTGGTGTTTGAGCGCCTCGACCCCGTCCGGCGAGAGAGACAGCCCCGCGACGCTCGCCCTCGCTCCGCATCCCTTTCGCGGCCGGAACTACTTTACGGAACCGAACTCAGAGGCCGCTGCCGCTCATGTCGAAGCCGAGCAGCGCCTTGCCGGCAAGCTCCAGGCTGAGCGGGCCGAGCATGTAGTGCTGCGTGGCGACGTGCACGTCACGGAAGCAGCGTTCCAGCGGGCTCGTTTCGTAGATGCTGCTGGCGCCGCCGGCGTTGTACATCAGGTCCACCGCCTGCGCCGAGGCCGTCGCGGCGTTCGCCGCGGCCAGCAGCACCAGCGCCCGCCGCTCCGCCGCAAGCTCGACGCCGGCGTTCGCGGCCCGCCATGCGTCGCCAAGCGCCTCTGTCCGAAAGGCGCGGGCGGAACGCAGCAGCGCCTCGGCGCGGGCCACGTCGGCCTGCACGGCGGCGCGCTCGCGCAAGAGGCTCGTCTGGCCGGTCGGCGTCTTCGCCTGCGCCAGCTCTTGCAGCGCCTCGATCGCGTGGCGGGCGATGCCGGTACAGGCCGCGCTCAGTGCGCTCGCCAGCAGGCCAAAACGGGGCAGGCGGTAGAGCGGCTCGGTCCGCAGCGGCGGCTCGGCGAAGTCGAAGCTGCGCGCCTCCGGCACGAACAGGTCATGAAAGGCGTAGTCGTGGCTGCCGCTGCCGCGCATCCCCGCCACGCGCCAGGTGTCGATGATCTGCACCTGCGCGATCGGCACAACCATGATGCGCGCCGCCGGCTGGCCCGCGGGTGTGAGGCGACGCTGGTCACCGTCGTAGATGAAGCAGCCGCCGACCATCCAGGCGCACTGCTGCACGCCGCTGCCGAAGGCCCAGCGCCCGTCGACGCGGTAGCCGCCGGGCACGGCCACGGCCGTGCCGCGCGGGCCGTAGACGCCGCCCGTGATCGTGTCCGGGTTGTCACCCCAGATCTCGCGCTGCGTCTCCGGCGGCAGCCAGCCGGCCACGATCGCGTTGCCGGCGCCGATCAGCACGTTCCATGCCGCGGAGCCATCGGCACGGGCCAGCTCATCGATCACCTCAATAAAGGTGAACGGATCGACGAAGCTGCCGCCAAACTCGGCCGGCGTCCACATGCGCCAGAAGCCCGCCGCGCGGAACGTGTCGATCAGCTCGGCCGGCAACCGCCGTTCGCGTTCGGTCTCGTCGGCCAGCACGCGCAGGCGCGGCGCCAGCGCCCGCGCCGCCGCGATCAGATCCGTTGCCGCGCCGGTACTCGTCATGCCGCTTCCTCGCCGGGTCATAGGTGACAGGGTACAGGATGGGCGGCACGTGCGGCCCGGTAATCGGCACGCGGTTTTACCCTACCCCCTACACCCTCATTACACCCTCAACCCTTCGACGTGAGGCGAGCAAGGCGCAGCGTGTAGAGGTCGTCGCGCTCGACCTCGCCGGCGTGGGCGAGCAGCAGTTCGAGGTCATCGGCGGCGTCGATGTAGCGGCCGCCGAGCCCGTCCACGCGGCCGCGGGCAATGGCGACGATCAGAGCCGCGACCCGTTCCGGCGGTTGCCACGCCAGCGACTGCCAGTGCGGATAGGCGGCACGGCCGGCCTCTGAGGCGAGGATGCGCTCGGTCAGCGCCGTGCGCACGCCGCCGGGGTGCACGGCGAAGACGCGGATGCCGCGCGGCTGCACGGCGGCGTGCAGGCTGTCCGTCAGGCGCAGGACGGCGGCCTTGGCAGCGGCGTAAGCGGTAGAGTACGGCCGCGGCTCGAGCGCGGCGCCGCTGGCGGCGGCCGCGGCCGCGCGCGATCATGCCGGGCAGCACCGCCCGGCAGCAGAGGAACGGCCCACGCAGGTTCGACTCGACATCCGTCCACCAGAGATCGGGATCGACTTCCCACAGTTCACCCACGGCCAGGTGGCTGCCGGCGGCGTTGACCAGCAGGTCGATCGGCCCAAGCTCTGCCGCGGCGCGGGCGGCCGCCGCTTCGACCTCGACCTGCCGCGTAACGTCCGCCGTCAGCGCCAGGCAACGACCGCCGTCCGCTGCGATCGGCCGCGCCGTCTCCTGCACTTCCGCCACGCTGCGGGCCAGCACGGCGATGGAAGCACCCGCCGCGGCAAGTGCCTGCGCGATCGCCCGGCCGATGCCGCGGCCCCCGCCCGTCACCAGCGCGACACGGCCGCGCAGTTCCCCGTCGTCAACCATCGTCTCTCTCGGTCCAGTCAGCGACTACAAACCGCCGTGGCAACGAGCGCCCCCGCTCCAGCGTACCGGAGCGGGGGCGTGGAAGGCGCCGCGGCGGTTCGGATCAGGCGTTCGACCGACTGTTCGTCAGAGACGTAACAGACGGCGCAACGTCACGCGGCGCATGGGCAACGATCTCGTCCGCCGATTCAGCCGGCGTACTTCGCCAGCTCGGCGTCGAGATCGAGATCGACGTTCTCGCCCCAGCGGGCGCCAGGAATGCTCCAGAAGACCTCGAACTCGATCCCGTCCGGGTCTTCGCCGTAGAGCGAGAGGCTCATGCCGTGGTTGGTGCCGCCCTTGTAGCAGCCGGCGGCCTGCATGCGCGCCTTCGCCTGCACGAGGTCGCGCACGTCGCCCACCTCCCAGGCGGTGTGCAGCAGCCGCGCCGCGCCCTTGTCAACCGGGCGGGCGTCGGGTTGGGGAACCAGCGCCAGGTCGTGGTCGGCGCCGCTGCCGGGGAGCACCAGGAAGGCCATGCCGTTCGGCCGGCGGCGGTGCAGCTCCATGCCGAGCACATCCTCGTAGAAGCGGATGCTGCGCTCTACATCCGAAACGATCAGCACCGCGTGTTGCAGGCGCTTGATGCCGATACCCGTGTTCGTCGCCGTCATTGCCGTCGCTCCTTCGTCCCGCCGCGCGACCATCTCCTGTACAGCCGGCGTGCGCTGACCATTGTAGCGCCCTGCCGGCTCATCGCCCGGCGCTATCGTCTGCGCCCCTGTTTCGTACAATCAGTGCGGGCGGCGCGGCCGAGCGGCGCCGCGGTGGAGTGTTTGCGGTGGCGATCCGGCCGATTGTGCAACTGGGTGACGCGAACGAGGCGGTGCTGCACCGGCCCAGCTCGCGCGTGAATCCGCGCGACTTGCAGAGCAAGTCGATGCAGCAACTGATCGACGACATGTTCGAGACGATGCGCGACGCCCCTGGCGTCGGCCTGGCGGCGCCGCAAATCGGGTTGCCCTGGCGGCTGGTGGTGGTCGAGAAGGTGCACGACGACTTCCCCGAGCTGGTGCTGGTCAACCCGGAGATCGTCAAGCGCACGGGCGAACGCCGCGTAACGGAGGGCTGCCTCTCGCTGCCCGGCTACCAGGGCGAACTCACGCGCGCCGAGTCTGTAGTGGTGAAGGCGCTGGACCGGCACGGCAAGGAGTTCCGCATCAAGGCGCCGCCCAACTCGCTGCTCTCGCAGGCGCTGGAGCACGAGATCGGCCATCTAAACGGCAACCTCTACATCGACAACCTCGCCAGCCGCGACGACCTGTACCGCATCACGCCCGCGCCGCGCCGTGGCGGCGGTGCCGCGCTGAAGGAGGCGGACGAGGCCGAGTGAGCCCGTCCGCGACCCCATGCGCACCGCCCAGGACGTTTTGAGCGCCGTGCCCGAGCGGCTGCTGCAGGCGCTGCGCGACGCGGCGCCGGCTGACGAGGCGCGCCTCTGGCTGGTCGGCGGCTGTGTGCGCGACGCGCTGCTCGGCCGGCCGAACCACGACCTGGACCTGGCCGTGGATGGCGATGTCTCCGCGATTGCGCGGCGGCTGGCCGGGCGGCTGGGCGGCGCCGCCGTGCCGCTTGACCCGGAGCACGGCACGTATCGTGTCGCCCTGCGCGAGCCGATCGAGGACATCCGTGAGCTCGACCTGACGCGGCTGCGGGCGCCGGCGATCGAGCAGGATCTGCGGCTGCGCGATTTCACGATCAACGCCGTCGCCCTGCCCGTCGCCGACTCGTCTCAATTGCTCGACCCGACAGGCGGCACGGGCGACCTCGCTGCCGGCAGCGTCCGCATGACGTCGCCGGAGACCTTCAGGGACGATCCGCTGCGGCTGCTGCGCGCCGCGCGCTTCGCCGTCGAGCTCGCGTTCACGATCGACGATCAGACCGCCGCCGTGGCCCGCCGGGACGCGCACCTGCTGCCCCGTGCCGCCGCGGAGCGGCAGCGCGACGAGTTCGCCCGCGTTCTCGCCACGGACCGGGCGGCGCAGGGCGTGCGGCTGCTGGACCGGCTCAGCCTGCTCCGCCTGTTGCTGCCCGACCTGGAGGCGGCGCGCGGCGTCGGGCAGCCGCGGGAGCACTACTACGACGTGTTCGAGCACAGCGTCGAGACGCTGGCCGCGCTCGACCTGATGCTGCGTCGCGCGCCGCCCGGTGAACGGCACGGAGCCGAGCGCTGGGCGGCGCTCTGGGCGCGGCTGGCGCACGTGCCGGATGTTGCTGCGCGGCTCGACGGGCTGGTGGCGGAGGGCCGGCCGCGGCGGGTGGCGCTCAAGTTCGCGGCGTTGCTGCACGACGTGAGCAAGCCGGAGACGAAGAGCATCGACCCGAAGACCGGCAAGGTGCATTTCTACGGCCACCCGGACCTGGGCGCTAAGCGCGCCGGGCGGCTGGCGCGAGCGCTGCGCTTCTCTTCCAGGGAGATCGAGCTGATCGAGCTGCTGGTCGCGGAGCACCTGCGGCCCGGCATGCTGGCTTCGCCCGGCGAGCCGCCGACGCCGCGTGCCCTCTTCCGCTTCTACCGCGATCTGGACGGCGCCGTGGAGGAGCTGCTGCTGCTCAACCTGGCCGACCACGCCGCGGCGCGCGGTCCGCGGCTGCGCTTCGAGGAATGGGTCCGGCACGTTGACTATATAACGTGGCTGCTGCGTACGCTGTATGAGGACGAGACGGTCTCGCACCCGCCGCGCCTGCTGGACGGCAACGACCTGATGCGTGAGCTGGCGCTGGCGCCCGGCCCGCTGATCGGCAGGCTGCTGGAGGCGGTGCGCGAGGCGCAGGCCGCGGGTGAAGTGCGCGACCGCGAGGCCGCGCTGGCGCTGGCGCGGCGCGAGCTGGCCGCGGCCGGCGAAGGCTAGTCCGGGGCAGCGGGCGGCGTGCACGGGCAGGGGAGAGACGCCATGGCGATCATGTTCCAGCTCATCCTCACCTCCGCCATCATCCTCGGCGGTTTCTACTTCATCCTGCTGCGGCCGATCTTGGACCAGCAGCGCAAGACGCGGCGCGACCTGCTCGCGCTGGAAGTCGGCGATGAAGTCGTCACCACCGGCGGCCTGATCGGACGCGTAAGCGACATCCGCCAGCCGGCCGACGGCCCGATCGAGCTGCTGCTGGAGCTGGCGCCCGACGTCACCGTGCGCGCCCTGACGACGGCGATTCTCGAACGGCGGGCGCCCGCCGCCGCGGCGGTTTCCGTCGAAGGCGACGCGGCCGGCGGCGAGTTGCCAGGCGGCGCGGCGCCGCACTCGGCATAACGGCGCATCCGGCTTGACGAGGCCGCGGGGCGCGGCCGAAGCTGAATGGGTTTCCCGTCCGCGGGTTGAAGCGAGGTTTGCACCCGGTCATGCGCAACAACACCAACCGTGCCATGCTCGCCTTCGTCGTGGCGCTCTTCGTCGTCGCGGTCTACATCATTTGGCCGAACGACCCGAAGAAGTACCTGCCGGGCTTCGTCCCCTGGCCCAGCGGCTCGGGTCTGCACCTGAGCGGCTTCAAGCGCGAGCAGATGCGGCTAGGCCTCGACCTCAAGGGAGGGGCGCGGACGGTGGTCCAGGCGCAGCTTCCCTCCGGCTACGACACGAAGAACCTGCCCGCCGCCATGGACGAGGCGGTCAAGATCTACGAGAACCGCGTCAACAAGTTCGGCCTCTCTGAGGCCGAGGTCACCAAGCAGGGCAACGACAAGATCGCCGTCGACGTGCCGGGCATCACCGCCGACGAAGAGCGCAACCTGATCGGCAAGACCGCGCAGCTCGAATTCAAAGAGCCGCAGATCGACCCCACCACCAGCGCGCCGAAGACCGACGCCAACGGTCAGCCGCTTTTCACCCCCGCCTGCCTCGACTACGGCTGCCCCAACGGCGAGCAGCCGCTCACGGGCAAGCTGCTCAAGCCGAACTCCTACGTCTCGCAGGACGCCGCCGGCCAACCGGAAGTCGCCTTCAACTTCACCTCCGAGGGCGGCAAGATCTTCGGCGCCGTCACCGGCCGCAACATCGGCAAGCAGATCGCCATCTACCTGGACGAGGACCAGATCAGCGCCCCGACCGTGCAGGCGCAGATCAGCGACAGCGGCGTGATCACCGGCCTCACCGCCAACTCCGCCAAGCAGCTCGTCGCCCAGCTCAACTCCGGCGCCCTGCCGCTCAACTTCAACGTCGTGCAGCAGACGACCGTGGACGCGACGCTGGGCAAGGACTCCGTCTCCAAGACGGTGTTCGCCGGCGAGATCGGCTTCCTCGCCGTCGCCTTCTTCATGATCGTCTTCTACCGGCTGCCCGGCGTGCTGGCCACGCTGGCGCTGATCGTCTACACCGCCGTGGTGCTGATGATCTTCAAGCTCGTGCCGGTGACGCTGACGCTGCCGGGCATCGCCGCCTTCGTGCTCTCGATCGGCATCGCCGTGGACGCTAACATCCTGATCTTCGAGAGAACAAAGGAGGAGTTACGCGCGGGCCGCGGCCTCAACTCGGCGATCGAGCAGGGCTTCCGCCGCGCCTGGCCCTCGATCCGTGACAGCAACGTCTCCACGATCATCACCAGCCTGATCCTGTTCTACTTCGGCGACCAGTTCGGCGCCGCGCTGGTCAAGGGCTTCGCCTTGAACCTGGCGATCGGCGTGGTGATCAGCCTCTTCTCCTCGATCCTGGTCACGCGGCTCTTCCTGCTGCTCACCGTGGGCACGCGGCTGGGGCGCAGCAAGTGGATGTTCGGCGCCCAGCGGCCGCAGTACGCCGCCCGCGCCGAAGAGCTGCAGCGCCGCGAGCCGCGTCGCCTGCCCGGCTTCCTCAACCTGGTGGGCAACCGCAAGTACTACTACGCGCTCTCGATCGCGATCATGGTGCCGGGGCTGATCTCGCTGGCGGCGCCGGGCGAGCGGCTGCGGCCGGGCATCGAGTTCACCAGCGGCACGACCTTCACCCTACGCTTCCAGCAGCCGCCCTCGCAGGCGCAACTCGCGCAGCAGCTCGCCAGCTACGGCTTCGGCGACCCGGCACTGGCGCCGAAGGGCAACGACGAGTGGACCGTGTCGTTCCCCGGCGGCTTCTCGGCCGACCAGTTGCAGCAGAAGCTGAGGGCCGACTTCTCGGTCGACAAGTTCGCGCCGAGCGCCGACGGCGGCGACCTCAAGCTGAAGACGCCGCCGAGCCAGGAGGAGCTGCGCAAGTTCGTGCAGAGCCCGCCGGACACGGTGCCCGCCGTGGTGCGCACGGCGGCCAAGGACGCGCGCGTGCAGGGCGCCTCGTCGGACGAGTTCCTCGTGCGCACGAAGGAGATTCCCGGCAACGTCACCAGCAGCGACGTCGGCCCGGCGCAGCCGACCGCGCTCGACAGCCTGCGCAACGCGATGATCGCGCAGTTCGGCCACCTGACGGACACGAACAACCGCGTCACCGACCGGCTGATCGACAGCAACACGGTCTCGTCGATCGTCTCGAAGCAGATCGTGAAGCAGGCGGCGCTGGCGGTGATCGTCGCCTCGCTCTTCATCCTGATTTACATCACCTGGGCCTTCCGCGCCGTGCGCAACCCGTTCCGCTACGGCCTCTCGGCGATCATCGCGCTGATGCACGATGTGCTGGTGGTGGTGGGCCTCTTCTCGATCTTCGGCCGCCTCTTCAACACCGAGATCGACACGATGTTCATCACCGGTCTGCTCACGGTGATCGGCTTCTCCGTGCACGACACGATCGTCGTCTTCGACCGCATCCGCGAGAACTTGCAACGCGGCATCAGCCGCGACTTCGAGGTCACGGTCAACGAGAGCCTGCTGCAGACGCTCGACCGCTCGCTGAGCACCTCGCTGACGGTAGTGTTCACGCTGGTGGCGCTGCTGCTGCTCGGCGGCACCACGATCCAGGCGTTCGTGCTGGTGCTGCTGATCGGCATCATCTCCGGCACCTACAGCTCGATCGCGATCGCCAGCCAGATCCTGGTGGAGTGGCACTACCACGACCCGACGCCGGGCATCACGCGCTTCCTCAACCGCCTCGGCATCCGCCGGCGGCGCCGCGCCCCGACGCCCGTGCGTCCCGGCCCGCGCCAGCCGGTGGTGTGAGCCGGCGGGCAGATTCGAGAATGAAGGACACTCCCGCCATGCTCGCCGGCAAGAAGGCCGTCGTCGCCGCCATCACCAACCGCTTCAGCCTCGGCTGGGGCATCGCCCGGGCGCTGCACGAGGCCGGCGCCGATGTGCTGATTACCTACCAGGGCGAGCGCACGGAGCGCAGCGTCTCGAAGCTCGCCGCCGGGCTGCCCGGCTGCCGCTCGGCGCCGCTCGACGTGCAAATCGAGGGCCAGATCGAGGCGCTGATGGAGACGGTGCAGCGCGAGCTGGGCGGGCTGGACGTGCTCGTACACGCCATGGCCTTCGCGCCCACCGAGGCGCTGAACGGCCGCTACGTCGACACCTCGCGCGAGGCCTTCGCCACGGCGCTGCAGGTGAGCTGCTACTCGCTGACGGCGCTGGCGCAGGCGGCCGAGCCGCTGATGGCGGCGCGCGGCGGCGGCAGCATCATCACGCTGACCTATCTCGGCGGCGAGCGCGTGATCCCGCACTACAACGTGATGGGCGTGGCCAAGGCGGCGCTGGAGGCGAGCGTCAAGTACCTGGCCTCGGACCTGGGCCGCCAGAACATCCGCGTCAACGCGATCTCGGCCGGGCCGGTGAGCACCGCCTCATCGCGGGCGATCGGCGGCTACCTGGTGATGGAGCATCACGTGGTCGCCGCCTCGCCCCTGGGCCGGCGCATGGAGCTGGGCGACATCGGCGACGCCGCCGTCTTCCTCGCCAGCGATCTTTCCCGCGGCGTCACCGGCGAGAACCTGCACGTGGACGGCGGCTACCACGCCATGGGCACCACGCTGCGGCCGGACGAAGGCGAGTAGCGGCGGGGGCGGCCCTCACCCTCACCTCATCTGTGTGGCCCCTCTCCCTCTCCCAATACTGGAGAGAGGGAGAGGGGCGATCCTGGGGAGGAAGTTCCGGGGCGGCATCGGGTCAGCGGGGGTTTGCCAGCGGCGCGAGGTCGGCGGCCGCGCTCGCTTGCGACGGCGCTGACCTGCTTGATACCGTCCGGGCAGAAGCGAGCATGCAGCGTGGCGGCAGCACGATCCTCCCCGCGGCGGCATGGCAAGTCGCGACGGAGACGGCTGGCTGCCGCGACCGGCGCACGGCGCGGCTACGGAAGGACGGCATGAAGCTCACGTCTCTGCTGGTTGCGAACCGCGGCGAGATCGCCGTGCGCCTGCTGCGCGCCGCCGCCGAGCTCGGCCTGCGCACCGTCGCCGTCTACTCCGAGGACGACGCCGAGGCGCTGCACACCCGCCGGGCCGACGCGGCCCTGCCGCTGCGCGGCGCCGGCGCCCCGGCCTATCTCGACGCCGAGCAGATCGTGGCCGTCGCCAGGGAGGCCGGCTGCGACGCGATCCATCCAGGCTACGGCTTCCTCAGTGAGAACGCCGCCTTTGCACGGCGCTGCGCCGAGGCGGGCATCGCCTTCATCGGCCCGCGCGTCGAGATCCTCGAGCTGTTCGGCGACAAAGTGCGCGCCCGCCAGGCGGCGGCCGCGGCCGGCGTTCCCGTGCTGCCCGGCACGGACGGGCCCACAAGCCTGGAGCAGGCGCGGACGTTCTTCCTGTCGCTGGGCGAGGGCGGCGCCGTGATGATCAAGGCTGTGGCCGGCGGCGGCGGGCGCGGCATGCGCGAGGTCGAGCGGCTGGAGCAGCTCGGGGACGCCTACGCGCGCTGCGCCTCTGAAGCGCGGACGGCCTTCGGCAACGGCGAGCTCTACGTCGAGCAACTGCTGCGCACGGCGCGCCACATCGAGGTGCAGATCGCTGGCGACGGCTCCGGCGCCGTCACGCACTTCGGCGAGCGCGACTGCAGCATCCAGCGCCGCCACCAGAAGTTGATCGAGATTGCGCCCTCGCCCGGGCTGCCCGCCGGCCAGCGCGAGCGCATCATCGCCGCCGCTGTCGCGCTGGCGCGGAGCGTGCGCTACGACAACATCGGCACCTTCGAGTTCCTCGCCGACGCGAGCCGTGACGACGATGCGGCGCCCTTCGCCTTCATCGAGGCCAACCCGCGCCTGCAGGTCGAGCATACGGTTACGGAAGAGGTGACGGGCGTCGACCTGGTGCGGCTGCAGCTCGAGCTAGCGGCCGGCGGCACGCTGGCGGCGCTGGGCATGCGCCAGGAAGACGTGCCGGCTCCGCATGGCTTCGCCATCCAGGCGCGCGTCAATATGGAGACGATGAGCGCGAGCGGCGAGACGCTGCCCTCCGGCGGCGCGCTCGCCGCCTTCGACCCGCCAAACGGCCCCGGCATCCGCGTCGATACCTTCGGCTACGCCGGGTATCGGACCAGCCCGCGCTTCGACTCGCTGCTGGCCAAAGTCATCGCCCACAGCACTCAGCAGCGCTTTCTTGACGCGGTGAACCGCTGCGACCGCGCCCTCAGCGAGTTCCGCGTCGACGGCGTCCCGACCAACATCCCCTTCTTGCGCGGCGTGCTGGCGCAGCCCGCCTTCCGCGAAGGGCGCCTTTCCACGCGCTTCATCGACGACCATCTTGCTGCGCTCGCCGGCGCGGCGACGGCCGAGCAGCAGCGCCGCTATGTCGAGCCGGCCGTGCCCGCGACTGCCGCCAACGGCGCGGCGGCCGGCCGCGCGGGCGTCCGCCTCGCCTCCGACGATCCGCTGGCGGTGCTCGCCTACGGTAAGGCGGCGGCTGTGGCCGATCGCGGCGGCGATGGCGGGGTTGCCGCCGGCGAACGCGACGCCAGCGGCGCCGCCGCCGTGATCACGCCGCTGCAGGGCACCGTGGTCGCGATCGAGGTGCTGGCGGGCGACACCGTTCGCGCCGGCCAGACGCTGGTGATCATGGAATCGATGAAGATGGAGCACGAGATCAAGGCCGTGGCCGGCGGCTTGGTGCGCAGCGTCGCCGTGGCCGTGGGCGACACGCTCTACGCCGATCAGCCGCTGCTTTTCATTGAGGAGAGCGAGGTCGAAGGCGACGAGGCGTCGGCCGCCGAAGCCGTCGACCTGGACGAGATTCGCCCGGACCTGCGCGAGGTGCTCGACCGCCAGGCGCTGACGCGCGACGCGGCGCGGCCGGAGGCCGTGGCCCGGCGGCGGGCGACGCGCCAGCGCACGGCGCGCGAGAACGTCGAGGATCTCTGCGATCGGGGCAGCTTCGTGGAGTACGGCCCGCTGGTGCTCGCCGCGCAGCGCAGCCGCCGCTCGCTGGAGGAGCTGATCGTCAAGAGCCCGGCCGATGGCCTGATCACCGGCGTCGGCCGCGTCAACGGCGACCTGTTCGAGGAGCCAGCCTCGCGCTGCGCCGTGATGGCTTACGACTACACCGTCTTCGCCGGCACGCAGGGCGGGCAGAACCACCGCAAGACCGACCGCATGATCGACATCGCCGAGCACGGCCGCATGCCGATGATCCTCTTCGCCGAGGGCGGCGGCGGCCGGCCCGGCGACACGGACAACACCGGCGGCAGCGGTCAGCGCACCTTCGCCCGCTTCGCCCAGCTCAGCGGCCTGGTGCCGATGATCGGCATCACCTCCGGCCGCTGCTTCGCCGGCAACGCCTCGCTGCTGGGCTGCTGCGACGTGATCATCGCCACGGCCAACTCGAACATCGGCATGGGCGGCCCGGCGATGATCGAGGGCGGCGGCCTCGGCGTCTACGCGCCGGAAGAGATCGGGCCGATGTCGGTGCAGGTGCCCAGCGGCGTGGTGGACCTCGCCGTGGCCGACGAGGCCGAGGCCGTGCAGGTCGCGAAGCGGTATCTCGCCTACTTCCAGGGACCGCTCGACTCCTGGGAGTGTCCCGACCAGCGCCTGATGCGCCGCATCGTGCCGGAGAACCGGCTGCGTGTCTACAACGTGCGCGAGGTGATCGAAACGCTGGCCGATACGGGCACGGTGCTGGAGCTGCGGCCGCGCTTCGGCGTCGGCATGATCACGGCGCTTATCCGCGTTGAAGGGCGATCGGTCGGCGTGATCGCCAACAACCCCATGCATCTCGGCGGCGCGATCGACTCCGACGGCGCCGACAAGGGCGCCCGCTTCATGCAGCTCTGCGACGCGTTTGACATTCCCTTGCTCTTCCTCTGCGACACGCCCGGCATCATGGTCGGGCCGGAGATCGAGCGCACCGCGCTCGTGCGCCACTCGAGCCGCATGTTCCTGATCGGCGCCAACCTCTCGGTGCCGTTCTTCACGATCGTGCTTCGCAAGGCCTACGGCCTCGGCGCGATCGCCATGGCCGGCGGCTCCTACAAGACCCCCGTCTTCAGCGTCGCCTGGCCGACGGGCGAGTTCTACGGCATGGGCATCGAGGGCGCGGTCAAGCTCGGCTTCCGCGGCGAGCTGGAGGCGATCGAGGATCCCGCCGAGCGCAAGCGGCGCTACGACGAGATGGTCGCGCGGGCCTACAACGGCGCCAGGGCGCTGAACAACGCCTCGCACTTCGCCATCGATGACGCGATCGACCCGGCGGACTCGCGCTTCTGGCTGGCGAGCCTGTTGCGTTCCTTCCGCCCGTCGCCACGCCCCACCGGTAAGCGGCGCCCGGCGATCGACGCCTGGTAGGCCGGAGCCTTGTGGTGAGTCCGAGCTATGACCCCAATGTGGCCGCCTCGATCGGCTGGCCGCTGGGCTGCAGACTGCCGCCGGCCGGTTCGAGCGTGACCGCGACGATCTGTGCGCCGGCGGAGCTGCCCTGCAGCGGCACGACGGAGACGCCGTCGCCGTTGAATACGCCGGCGCTCACCGGCTTGCCCTCGCGGATGAACCACGCCTGGTAGATCTTGCCCGCGGGCGCGGCGGGCACGTGCGTCAGCACCAGGTGGCCGGTCCCGTCCGGCGCCGCGGCGAAGGCCAGTTGCAGGCCGCCGCTGCCGCTGAGCGGCGTCACGTGCGCCGCCGCGGCCAGCACCGTCAGAGCCTGCGCCTGGCGGTGGTTCGCCGCGTCCCGGTCGTTAAGCCGCCGCTGCAGCGAGACGTTCCAGGCGCCGAGGCCGACGGCGATCAGCAGCGCGGCCGCTGCCGCCCAGACGCCCGGCTGCCGCCAGAAGCGGGAAGGTCGAGCAGGCGTCGCCCTCGCCGGTACAGGCGGCGCAGGAGCGGACGCCGGCGCTTGCCGCTCGTCCACGTGCGGCACGATTCGCAGCCGCGGCTGGCCGTCGGCCGACGGAGCGGCGCCGGCGGCAGCACCGTCGTTCAACGCGGCGGCGATCAGGTTCTGCTTGAGGCGAGGCGGCGGCTCGATCGCATCGACGGCAAAGGGCAGCAAGGCGGCGACCTGCCGCAGTTCCAGCAGGCTGCCGTGGTCGCGCTGACACGACGACAGGTGCTCCTCGACCCGGCGCGCCTCTTCGGGCGGCAGGGCGCCGAGGGCGATCGCGCCGGCCAGCTCATCGACCTCGCTGCAATCCATGCCCGTCTTACTCGTTCCTTCCCCCTCTGGCACCCGGCTGTCTCAGCGCGGGTCGGCGCGCAGATTCGGATTCTCCAGCAACCCCTGCAGCTTTTGCAGCCCGAGGCGCAGGCGGCTCTTCACCGTTCCCAGCGGCAGGCCAAGCTTCTCGGCGATCTCGGGATAGGTCAGCCCACCGAAATATGCCAGCTCGATGCTCTGACGCTGCTCCGCGGGCAGTTGCGCCAACGCGGAGCGGACCTCGTCGCGCAGCAGCGAGGCGTTCACGTCGGACCACACGTCCTGCACTCCCGCGAACTGCGCCTGGTCCTCCAGGGGAGCCGTTTGCACCCTGGCCGAGCGCCGCCGCACGGCGTCTACCGACCGGTGGTGGGTAATGCTCAGCAGCCAGGTGCGCACGGCCGCGCGCCCTGGCTGGTAGGTGGCGGCGCCGCGCCAGATCGAGAGGAACGCCTCCTGGACGATCTCCTCGGCCGTCTCCGGCGCGCCGATGATGCGCACCGCGAGCGAAAACGCCAGCCGGCCGTACCGCTCGTACAGCGCCTCGAGGGCAGTGGCATCCCGATCCGCGAGCGCTGCCACCAGATCTTCGTCGCTGCGTTCAACTTGCACGGTCTGCACTGCAACAGGTAGTACGACGGGCGCGGCCGCGCGGATCAGCGTCGCCGGCGCAAGTATAGCAGCGAGCTTGCAACGGCCTCGCCGCGCCTGGCCGTGGTTTCGCAGGCGAAACCTGTCCCTTCCCCTCATGTCACATCATGAGAGTCGCATCATGTCAGTCACATCATGTCACATGAGGAAGGGTTGTCCGCCGGACGCCGGGACACCTCGAAGCCCGCCCTTCCCGAGTCGGGAAGGGAATCCGAGCGCCTGCGCGAGGGAGGGACAGGCCCACGGCGGGGGTAGGCAGGGCGGGGTCAGGCCCCTGCTCTGACCGCCTTCCACAGCGCGTAGCCTTCGACGAGCAGCACGCCGGCCAGCACGATCGCGCCCGCGGCCCGCGCCGAGACGCCATGCACCACCGCGGCCGTGAGCAGCAGCACAATCACGACGCCGGCGGCGATGCGCCAGTCGTCGCCGATCAGGAAGTCGTACCAGAAGCGGAAGAACGCCTCGACGTAGCGCATCGCCGCTAGTCTCCCGGGTGCGGGCGCAACTGCGCCGGTGCCGGCGTCTTCACGGGCCGCGGGCGCACCGCCCAGACGGCAAACCACGAGGCGGCGACGAAGATCGCGAGCAGGCCGAGGATCGCCAGGTCCTCTCCCGGCCAGGAGACGCCGAGCCCCTCGCCCGCCCAGAAGGCGCCAAACGTCGTCAGCATCAGCCCGACGGCAAACTTGAGCGTGTTCTCCGGCACGGCAGAGAGTGGCCGGTGCAGCAGCACCCCGGCGCCGATCACCAGCACGGCGGCCACCAGCGCCCCCAGCGCGGCCAGCGGGATGTTCTTCGCGTTTGTGCCGAAGGTCACCACGATGAAGGCCACCTCCGCGCCTTCCAGGAAGACGCCTTTGAACGAGACGGTGAAGGCGTACCAGTCCATGCCCTGCGCCACGACCGCGTGCTGCGCCGCCTCCTCGCGCTCCCGGGCGAAGATCTTGTCTTCGTCGTGCGGCGCCTTGCGCCCCGCCGCCCGCAGCACGGCCTTGCGCACCCACTGCAGACCGAAAACGAGCAGGAAGCCGCCGACGACGAGGCGCAACGCGTCGATCGGCACGAAGGCGACGAGCGCCGCGCCGAAGATCGCGACGCCCACGCCCAGCGCCGCCGCCGCCGCCGCCACGCCGATCAGCGTGCTGCGCCACTGCCGCGTGAGCCCGACCGCCAGCACGATCGTCAGCGCCTCGACGAACTCTACCGCGCTCGCCAGGCCGACCGAGAGGAAGAGGAAGACCTCTTTCATCGTCACTCCCCCGTCGACAGGTGACAGGTGACAGGTGACAGGTGACAGGTGACAGGGAAAGTGTCAGCTGCTCCCGCGCGCCGGAACCCGCTCCCGCCCCTACTGTAACCTGTCACCAGTAACCTGTAACCTAACTCCCATGCAGGCGCCACGCAGCGGCTTCGTCGCCACCGTCGGCACAGTGCGCGAGATCGCGGCGCTGGCCGCCGAGGGCGAGCGGCTCGGCTACGAGAGCGCCTGGGTGGCGGAGACGGCGGGCTACGACGTCGTCTCGCTGCTCACGGCGATGGCGGCGAGCACCAGCCGCATGCAGCTCGGCACGGGCATCGCCGGCGTCTACCTGCGCAGCCCGCTGCTGATGGCGATGTCCGCCAACGCCGTGAACGAGTTCTCCGGCGGCCGCCTGCTGCTCGGCCTCGGCACCAGCACGCCGGTGATCGTCGAGCGCTGGCACGGGTTGCCCTGGAGCACGCCGCTGGGCCACATGCGGGCCTACACGGAACTGGTGCGGCGCCTGCTCGGCGGTGAGCGCATCAAGAGCGATGGCCCCTACGCGCTCAACGGCGCCCAGCTTGTTGTGCCCGCGGCCGGTGTGCCGCCGATCTACTTCGGCGCCCTCAACGACGGCATGCTGGCGCTGGCCGGCGCGATCGCCGACGGCGTGATTTTGAATTTCCCTACGCTGAGCTACGCCGGGCGCGCCATTGAGCGGGTGCGCAAAAGTGTCGCTGAGGCCGGGCGCGATCCGGCAGCGGTCACGATCGCCGCCTTCATCCGCACGACGGTCACCGAAACGCCGGACTCCGCCTTCCTGCGCGAACGCTACGAGCGCGAGCTGATCCAGTACGCGCTGGCGCCCGTCTACCGGCGCGTCTTCAGCGCCGACGGCTACGGCGCCCTCTGCGACCGCGTCAATGCGCTGTGGGCGGCGGGACAGCGTGCGGAGGCGCTGGCCGCGCTCACGCCGGAGTTCTTGTACGATCACACCGTCGTCGGCCCGCCCGCCGACTGCGCCGCCCGCCTGCAGGCGTTCCGCGAGCTGGGCGTCGACAACGTCGTCCTGCTCTGCCTGCCGGACAACGCCGACGACCCGCTGGGCAGCGTGCGGCACAGCATCACCGCGCTGGCGCCGGTCGCGCGGACCTGAACGCGTTTGGTGCGACTGCCGCAGGCGTCCGCCCGGCCGGTCCGGCCACTGCGGAGGCCGCGCCGGCGAGATCCGGGAAGGGCGGCGTCTACGGCGCCGGCGTGGGCGGCGCGGGCAGCAGTGTCACCTCTTCGCGGGCGATGCGCGTGGGGCCGTAGAACGCCTCCAGCCGCAGCGTGGCGCGGCCGCGCAGCGCCGTGACGGTGTAGGGGAAGCACCGGTCGGACGTGGAGGCGTCGGCGTCGGTGTCGAGCAGCGTCGTCGTCGTGTGCCCTTCGAGCACCTCCAGCAGCACGTGGCTGGGCTGGTTGACGTTCAGGCAGACCTGCACGCGGTCGCCGTTGTAGTAGGTAGCGTTCGCGCGCTGCGGCAGCACATACAACTTCGAGACGTACTGCGGCAGCCGTTCCGCCACGGCCGAGGAGCCGCCCGTGCCGCCACGGCCCGAGCGCAGCACAAACACGCCGCCCAGCAGCGCCACCGCGGCCACGGCGGCGGCGGCCGCCCCGGCGACCCGCGGCCAGAGCCGCCGCCGGCGCGTTTCGCGCGCGGCGGCGTCGGGAAAGGCGATGAGCGCCGCGAGCAGGTCGCTGGCGGCAAACTGCTCGGCGACCGCGTCCGTGAAGCGCGCCAGGCCGGCGGCGCAGGCGGCGCAGGTCGTGAGGTGCCGATCGATCTGCTGCCAGTCCGTCTCGGCGCCGCCGCGGGCCAGCGCCGCCAGCACCGCATCGCACCGCTCGTCTCGCGGGTTCATCGCCATCGCCGCCGGCTTCCAGGCGCCACGACCCGCTGCCGAGGCGTCATCCTACGGGCAAGAGGACGAGGCGCGACGCGGGTTTCTTGCAGGACGAACCCGGACATCATCCGCCGCCGCCGTAGCCGCGGTCACGCAGGTTGGCCTCCATCACCTGCAGGCCGCGGTGCTTCCACAGCGAGACCTGCGCCGCCGTCACCGTCGCCGCGCGCTCAGCCGAGAGCGCGGCGGCGATCTCGGCGGGCTTCTCGCCGCCCCAGAAGCTGCGCACCAGCGCCTCGCGCTGATCGCGGCTGAGCTTGCCCAGGCGGCACTTGCGCAGCAGCTCCTCGCGCACCGCGATCGCGTCCACTTGCCGCTCCTCGGCGTGATCGGCGGCGGCAGCGCCGAGCTGGCCCTCGCCCAGCGCATCCAGCGAGGCGGCGCGCAGCGAGCTGCCGCCCGTGGCGCGGCCGGAACGCAGCTCGTCGATCGCCGCGCGTTCGGCCACGCGCGCCGTCCAGCCCCAGAACGAATCGGCGTCGCGGCAGTCGGCGTAGCGGGCGCGCACCGTGGTCAGGGCACGGGCCGCGGCGTCGGCGGCAAGCTGCTCCAGCGTCGTCTGCTCGATGCCGCTGCCGGCCAGCCGGCGGCGCAGCACCGTCAGCGCGCTGCGGAAGAGGTAGCCGCCGTAGCGCACGTCCGTCGTCTCGGCCTCGAACCAGCGCACGCTGTAGAGCTCGTCCAACGCCTGCGCGGCTGTGGCGCCGCCGGCGGCGAGCACGGCGTGCAGGCGGGCGAAGCGCAGGCGGCAGCAGGTCTGTTCGAGCAGGCGCTCCGCTTGCCCCGGTTCGCCCGCCAGCGTCTCGGCAGCGTCTGCCACAAGCGCGGCTGCAGCAGCATGGTCGAGCCGCCAGCCGTAGCGCGCGGTCAGCCGCTCCACTGCCGCGCGGCAGCGGGCGGCCAGCGCAGGCTCGGGGCAGATGCGCCCGCGATCCGCCGTCATCCCGCCTCCGGCGGCCAGTGATCCACTCTCTGCCTCGTGCATCGCTCGCATGACATCTTCGCAGACGGCCGCGGCATCCGTCCCACGCGGCCGCTCGCGCGCTGCAAGAAATGGTGCAACGCCGCGTCCTCTGCTGCTGAACGGGTGACGAACGACGCAGGGAGGAGTGCAATGTTCACACGGCTTCAGCAGAGCTCATGGCCACGGATCGGCCGGCGCGGCCTCGTTGTGCTGCTCATGCTGGCGCTGGCCTTCGCCAGCCTGAGCGCGGCCGGCCGCCACGTCTCGGCCCAGAGCGACCCCGACTGTGAAGACCCGGACACCGTCGCCTGCATTCCCACCACGGCGGCCGGCGGCAGCGGCGGCAGCGCCGCCCCCGCCCAGCCGGCGGCGGCGCCGTCGAGCGCGGGCGCGGCGGCCGCGGCGCCCGCTGCCCCTCCGGGCATCGTGCCGCCCGGTCCTATCTGCCCGGTGCCGCCCGGCCCGCCGCTGCCGGTCGGACCCGGCGCGGCAGCAGCGCCCGCGCCGCCCCCGGTAAGCGGCTACTTCCCCTGCTTCAATGACATTTACGGCACGATCAACCGCGCGAACCTCGCCTACGCCCGCGCCATGCGCTCGCTCGACGCCTCACAGTTGCGGTTGTACTGGGGCCAGGACGCGCTGCAGGATCTGCTGAGCCAGATCGGCCAGTTGCGGGCCACGGGCAGCTACCGCGTGCTGCGGCTGCAGAGCATCCAGCTGATCGAACAGTCGGTGGGGCCGAACTACGCCTGGGTACACACCAGCGAGCACTGGATCGCGCAGACCTGGTCGTACGACGGCTATGAGTACGACTCGGCCGACGCCTGGTACGACAACCAGTACTACCTCTACCGCGTCGGCGAGCGCTGGCTGATCGGCTCGGACATCGTCAGCTAGGCAGGCGCCGGCCGGACAAAGACGAAGCCCCGGGCCGCGATCCAGGCGGCCCGGGGCAGCGATCGTCGCAAGACAGGGCCAGGGAGAGCACCGGCTCCGGCGACCAGGGGGCGGACCTGCCGCCGGACCTGAGCCTCGCCGCTGGCTGTTATTGCCTTGCATCTCTATTATTATTGCATAACAGGCCAAGTCAAGCGGTCTGGTGCTGCGATTTTGTTGCAGAATGCTGGGCGAGGCGACCGAGCGTGAGCCGGCGTGGCGTGGTACGGTGGGGCCAGCGAGCCATGCCGCAGGAGCGCCGCCATGACCGGCCCGCGCGAGGCCTCTCCGCTGGCAGCCGCCCTCTTCACCGTGACGCCCGTCGCCGCCGAGCAGGCGCGCCGCGTGCTGCACGAGCGCGGCCGGCCGGACGCCACGCTGCGCGTCTTCCTCGCCGCCAGGCGGGGCAACGGCTTTCAGTACGGGCTTGCCCTCGCCGGCGAACCAGAAGCCGACGACCTGGCAATCGAAGCGGGCGGCGTGCGCTTCATCGTCGACCTGGTCTCGGCGCCCTTCCTCAGCGGCGTCACCGTGGATTATGTCGCGCACGCGCAGGGTCGGGGCTTTGTGATCAGCGGCCCCGCGGGCGGCGCCGGCGGCTGCGCCTGCGGCCGCGGCGGCTGCGGCTGCGGCCGGCGCTGAGCCGCCGTCCGGCCGAGAAAAGGGCGCAACGGGTTGCGCGTTCGTTCGCCCGCGTGAATACTTGAGTTTGTTGCTATACTTGGTAGAGAAACGGTTGCCGGTGTGCGCCGGCGGCGAGTTTTCGAGTGAGGAGTCTGTCATGGTCTCTGGTAACGGCTACGCGCACCCCGAGGTGCTGGTCAGCACCGACTGGGTGGCGCAGCACCACGCCGACCCCGGTATCCGCATCGTCGAGTCCGACGAAGACGTGCTGCTCTACGACCTGGGCCACGTGCCCGGCGCCGTCAAGGTCGACTGGCACACCGATTTGCAAGACGCCACGATGCGCGAGTTCATCGCGCCGCAGCAGTTCGCCCAGCTCATGAGCCGCCTGGGCATCAGCAACGACACCACGGTGATCATCTACGGCGACAAGAACAACTGGTGGGCCGCCTACGCCTACTGGTTCTTCCGCTACAACGGCCACAAGAACCTGAAGATCATGAACGGCGGGCGCAAGAAGTGGGTGGACGAGGGGCGTGAGCTCTCCAAGGACACGCCCGGCTACCCGGCGACGCAGTACACGCCCGGCCAGCAGGACGCCGCCATCCGCGCCTTCCGCGACGACGTGCTCAAGCACATCGGCTACAGCGGCCGGCAGAAGACGGGCGAAGGCAAGCCGCTGGTGGACGTGCGCTCGCCCGGCGAGTTCAGCGGCGAGCTGCTGCACATGCCGGACTACCCGCAGGAAGGGGCGCTGCGCGGCGGACACATCCCCGGCGCCAGGAACATCCCCTGGGGCCGCGCCGTGGCCGAAGACGGCACCTTCAAGAGCGCGGCCGAGCTGAAGGAGCTGTACGGCGGACAGGGCATCAGCGGCGACAAGGACATCGTCGCCTACTGCCGCATCGGCGAGCGCTCAAGCCACACCTGGTTCGTGCTGCACGAGCTTCTGGGCTACCCGCGGGTGCGCAACTACGACGGCTCCTGGACCGAGTGGGGCAACGTGATCGGCGTGCCGATCGAGAAGTAGGCAGAACCAGAGCACGCCGGAGGGCTTCCGGCAGTAGGCAGCGGCCGTCGAGAGGTGGCATCATGCTCTCGACCGCCGCTGCCGGTTTTTCCCAGGGCAAGGCCGAGATCAGGACAGCATCATGGACATGGACCGGCAGGAACGGATCGAGTTCCTGCGCGAACACTACGAACACCCGCACAAGCGCGGCGCCATGCCGGCCGCCGACGCCGAAGTCGAGGGCGGCAACCCCGGCTGCGGCGACATCGTGCGCATTTACCTTAGCGTCGGCGACGACGGCAAGACGATCACGGACGTGCACTTCACCGGCGAGGGCTGCACCATCAGCCAGGCCTCGGCCAGCATCCTCATGGAGCTGATGGACGAAGACGGCAGGCCGCTCACGCTGGAAGACGTGGCCGAGATGGACTTCAGCGGCATGCAGGAGATCCTGGGCGAGGAGACGGTGAAGCTGCGGCCGCGCTGCGCCATGCTCTCGCTCAGCACGCTGAAGGCCGCCGTGCGCAAGTACCAGCGCGAACGGCTGATGCGCGAGCACGGCCTCGACCCGAACGCGGCGCGATAGTAGGGTCCTCGGCAGGTCTCAGCACCTCCGCAGGGGAACAGATCTGTC
Source organism: Dehalococcoidia bacterium (assembly GCA_035310145.1). Taxonomy (NCBI): domain Bacteria; kingdom Bacillati; phylum Chloroflexota; class Dehalococcoidia; species Dehalococcoidia bacterium. Next base: position 16,421 of record DATGEL010000035.1, on the reverse strand, counting down.
GCCGCCGATCAGATCGACGCCCGCCGGCTACGACGCGGCCAACAACGCAATCTCAGGCGGCCGCCACCGCGGCTGTACTTGTTGCAAACTCTGCGCCCATCCTGATCGCCTACCATGACCATACTGCGCGGTGTGCAACAAGGCACGGTATTCGTCTGACCGTGTTGCGGGTTGCAGCGAGAGCTGCTGAGATACACACGCGGTAACCTGCCGGTGTGTACGCGAAAGTCCCCGGCCCCGACACCTTTGCGATTCGCCGCCACGAGGCGCACTGCGCCAGGGCGATCATCCCCCGAGGCATCACCTCATGAAACGTGCCGCCGTCCGCTGGCTCGCGATGCAGAAACGTGGCGCACTGCGTCGAGCAATTATCTGCCGATGGCGGCTGGCAGATTCGCCACTCATCGACTCCGGCCCACTGCGCTTGCCGATGCGCTGGGTCGGTAATCGCTTCGATCCTTGGGCGGCGCGGTCTGCCTACACCACGGCGCCGCATCGCATTCACGGCGTGCAGCTGGCCATGACGCGACCTGACGCCAACGCACGCGGTGGTGAGTTTCATATGGCGTTGGGCACGTATGAATGTAGAGAGATCGACTATATACGTTCCGTTCTACGTCCCGGAGACGGATTTCTCGATATTGGCGCCCATATTGGCTACTATTCGCTCGTCGCGGCGTCGGTGGTAGGCGCCACAGGCACGGTAGTCGCCTTCGAGCCGACCCGGCGCTCGGCCGAATTATTGCGATATAATGCCGACTTGAACGGATATCCGTGGATGAAGGTTGTAGATGCGGCGGCAGCTCGAAGTGATGGCGAGATCGCATTGAACATCAATGATGTCACGCCAATGTGGAACTCGATCGCCGACACGAACGCCGGAAGCTCCGGCCAGTATGAGATTGTGTCAGCACGAAGCGTGGATTCTGTGATGGCAGAGCTTAACTGGCCAGCCATTTCAGGAATTAAGCTGGATGTTGAAGGATTCGAACTGGATGTTCTCGAATCCAGTATACAGACACTTACCCGCAACGAAGGTGCGTTCGTGCTCTTCGAGGCCGCCGGTCCTCCGTTACGCGCTGATACATCAGGTGAACTTGCGGTTCTGCACTTCTTTGAGTCGCGGGGCTACACGTTGCATTTCATTGGTTGGCACGCCAGACTCGAGGACACCACAGCCCAGCACATCTTGAGACGGCTCACCAGGCGCCCCTTGTTCAACGTGGTCGCCAAACGCCTGTAATGCGGCGGCGGCCGGTGTGGTCACGTGCCGCATCGGGGAGATCACGCCGAGCCGGCCTCGGACGATGCCGGCGGAACAGCTAAGAGGTTGCATCGCGCGACGCCGGATCAGCGCCTCCTCCCATGCGCTGCACGAGATGAGCAGAGGAGAGGTTGAGGTCATGCGCGCCCTTCCCAGCGACTACGACAGCAATCCGGAACGCTGGCGCATCAACGAAGAAGCCCTCGCCGCCTACGGGCTGGCGGGCGATGTGCATCCGCGCATCGCGCAGCGTTTCGCGGAGGCCGGCGCCGGCACGGTGCTGGACGTGGGCTGCGCCGACGGCCGGCTGCGCCTCTGCCTGCCTGCGGGCATGCGCTGGGTCGGCCTCGACTTCTCACCTACGCAGCTACGGCGCGGCGCGGGCGAGCGCCTGCAGGGCGAGGCGACGCGGCTGCCGTTCCGCGACGCCAGCTTCGACGGCGTGGCCGCGCTCTACATGCTCTATCACGTGGACGATCCGGCGACGGCCCTGCGCGAGGCGGCGCGCGTGCTGCGACCGGGCGGCCTCTTCGCCGCCGCTGCGCCCAGCCGCTTCGACGCGCCGGAGATGGCCCCGCTGTTGCCGCCGGAGCCGCCGCTCAGCTTCGACGCGGAGAACGGCCCGGAACGGCTGTGCGCGGTCTTTGCCGAGGTCGAGGTCGAGCGCTGGGACGGGCCGTTTACCCGCCTGCCCGACGCCGAGGCGGTGAGCCGCTACCTGATCGGCCATCTTGTCGCGCCGGCGCTGGCGGCGGAGGTGGCGGCGCGCGTGGAGACGCCGCTTACCCTGACCAAGCGCGGGGCGATGCTCTTCGCCCGCACCGCCTGACCCTGCCGAGCCTGCACCGCGGCCGCGGCTGGGCGCCAGCCGCGCCGCCCTGGAGTCGGCCTGGGAACCGCTCACCCGGGCGCAGGTGGCCGCACGCGTGGGGCAACGACCGGCTGCTTCTGGGCCCCGGACATGATCGATACGATCGATCTGGATGGCCCAGCGGCTGCCCTCTCTCCCACTCGCGCTTGGCCCGGCGCGGATCTCCAAGCCGCGGTGCAAGGGCGAGAGGGCAGGGAGAGCGGATCGCTTTCCAAGTTCCCTCTCGCCGCCCTCCTCAGGCTCCGGAGCATCTGGCAAGCCAGATTGCGATCCAATCAGTCGCTTTCCGGCCGCATGGCGAACCTTGTTCGGCATACTATGGTGTCCAATACGCGGATTCGACAGCCAAACTGGAGCGATTGGCATGAGGCGCACTCGCACGGTGATCGACAGCGATCGGCTGACGCGGCTGCTCGGCCACTGGCTGCTGGGCAACGGCCCGCTGTATCGCCAGCTCGCGGAAGCGCTGCGCGACCTGGTCTGCCGCGGCGAGCTGCCCGTGCAAACCTGCCTGCCGCCTGAACGAGCGCTGGCCGGCGTGCTCGCGGTCAGCCGAAGCACGGTGGTTGCCTCCTACGCCCTGCTGCGGGAGGAAGGCTGGCTGGAGAGTCGCCAGGGCAGCGGCACCTACGTCTGCCGCCAGCCGGCAGACAGCGCCACCGGCACCATCCACCATCCCCGCCTGCTGGGCCTCGGCCGCAACCCCGTCTTCCGCGGCCTCAGCGAGCAACCGGCCACCACGATCGACTTCTCCGTGGCGGCGCCGCCCGCCTCGCCGCTCGTTGCCGGGGCCATCCAGCGGCTGAGCGACGCGCTGACACGGGAGCTGCTGGCAGGTCACGGCTACGCACCCTCCGGCATCGAGCCGCTGCGCGCGGCTGTGGCGGCGCGCTTTGCCGCCTGCGGCCTGCCCACCCGACCCGAGCAGATCCTGATCACCAGCGGCGTGCAGCAGGCGCTTTCGCTGCTCTGCACGCTCTACCTGCAGCCCGGCGACACCGCGGTGGTGGAGAGCCCGACCTATCCCGGCGCGCTGGAGGCGCTGCGCGCGGCGGGAGCGCACGTGCTCTCGCTGCCGCTGGACGCGGGCGGCGCGCGGCTGGACGTGCTCGAGGAGCTGCTCGCCCGCGGAGGCGTGCGGTTGGTCTATTTAACGCCGACCTTCAACAATCCCACCGGCGCGGTGATGAGCCACCTGCGCCGGCGCCGGCTGGCGCAAATGGTGCGTCAGGCGCAGGTGCCGCTGATCGAAGATACGGTGCTGGCCGAGATCTCGTTCGGAGACGGCGCGATGCCGCCACACGTCGCCAGCCTCGACGAGGACAGCCCGATCGTTACCGTCGGCTCGGCCAGCAAGACCTTCTGGGGTGGGCTGCGCATCGGCTGGATCCGCGCCTCCACGCACGTGATCGCCCGCCTCGTCGGCCTCAAGGCCGCGGCCGACCTGGGCTGCAGCGTGCTCAGTCAGCTCGCGGCCGCACAGCTGGTGCCGCATACCGCCGAGGCCGCCTCCGGCCGACGCGAAGAATTGAGCGTCCGATTGGAGGCGCTCGGCGGCAGCCTCCACCGCTTCGTGCCGGAGTGGCAGTGGCAGGAGCCGGCGGGCGGTCTTTCGCTGTGGGTGCGGCTGCCCGCCGGCGACGCGGCGGGCTTCGCCCAGGTCTGCGAGCGTTTCGGCGTGACGATCGTGCCCGGTCCGGTCTTCGCCGCGGACGGCGTCCACCGCGACTGCTTGCGCCTGCCGTTCACGCTGCCGCCCGAGCTGCTGCAGGAAGGCGTGCGGCGCATGGCGGCCGCCTGGCGCGGCTACGTGCCCGCCGCCTCGGTGCTGCCGGCGCGCCAGGCGGTAGTATGAGGCGGGCCTATCCCTGGTTTCGCAAGCGAAACCTGTCCCTTCCCCCGTGGGGAACGGTTGTCCGAGGGCTACCGGATCTCCTCGACCCGCACCCTTCCTCATGTCACATGAGTCACATGAGTCACATGAGTCACATGAGGGGAAAGGACCGCCGAGCCCAAAGCGAGGCAGGGATAGGCGGCCCAGCCGCGCTATTGGCAAGTTCACGCGCAATCTGTGAAGGTAGCGCTACCGGTTTACTCCAGGCAGGACCGACACTTGCCGCGGCGCCCGCCCCACGGGTGCGGGCAGCGAAGGGGGAGCACCGCCATGGGTGACGACCACGTGGAGGCCTTGCTGCTGCGCGACGACCGCGGGCAGGCGTATCTGGTCCCTCGCGCCCTGCTCGAGCAGTGCCGGCTGTCGGCGCAGCAGTTCGCCGAGATGGAGCAGGAGACGGTGAGCGACGAGGTCGGCGGATATCTCTTCGGCGCGGCCGGGCTAGGGCAGGCGGTTGCGGGCACGTTCTTCACGCTGGGCGTCGTCTCACCGCGTGATGCCGCGACCGGCCAGGCCTCCGGCAAGCGGCAGTGGACTCCCGTGCACCTCATCCAAGAGTAACAGGAGTAACAGGAGTAACAGGAGTAAGGCACGCGGCTGGTTCCGCGTGCCTTCCCGTACATGACTCCGGCCGCGAGCTCGGGCGGCGCCTGCGCTCGACTCGGACTACACTAGGTACACAGGCGTAGCGCGGGAGGCCGGCAGCGGGTGCAGGGCGTCATTCTCGTTGGTGGTGAGGGCACGCGGCTGCGGCCGCTGACCCGGCGCACGCCCAAGGCGATGGTTCCGATCCTCGGCCGGCCCTTTCTGGAGCACATGCTCGACTACCTGCGCGGGCAGAGCGTCGACGAGGTCATGCTCGCGCTCGGCCACCAACCCGACGCGATTCAGCGCTACTTCGGCGACGGCAGCCGCTGGCGGATCCGGCTGACGATGCAGGTGGAAGCCGAGCCGCTCGGCTCCGGCGGCGCCATCGCCCAGTTCCGCGAGCGGCTGCGCGAGCCGTTTTTCGCCTTCAACGGCGACATCCTCACCAACGTGCAGCTTGCGCCGTTGATCGCGCGGCACCAGCAGTACGACGCCGCGGTCAGCATCTTCTTCATCGAGGTCGATGACCCCTCGATGTTCGGCGTGGCGCAGCTGGACGGCGAGGACCGCGTGCTGCAGTTCGTGGAGAAGCCGCCGCCGGGCACCGCTCCCTCGCACTGGGCGAACGCCGGCGTCTGGCTGTTCGAGCCGTGGGTGCTGGAACGGGTGCCCGCCGGCCGCCGCTCGATGGTGGAGACGGAGCTGTTCCCGCAGCTCATCGCCGGCGGCGAGCGGGTGCAGGCGTTCTGTGAGCGCTGCTTCTGGGTCGATATCGGCACGCCGGGCCGCTACCTCGAAGCGCAACTGCGGCTGCTGGCGGAGCCCGCGCTGCGCGTCCTGCCGTTGCGCCCATGGCCCGCGCTCGCCGCGCTCTGCGCCCACGACGATCCCGCCGCCTTGACCCCGCCCAAGGTCGCGCCGGACGCGGAGCTGGCCGGCCCCGTGTTGCTTGGCAGCGGGGTGCAGATCGGCGCCGGCGCCCGGCTGATCGGCCCGCTGGCGATCGGCGACGGCAGCAGCATCGGCCCCGGCGCGACGATCGAGCGCTCGGTGCTGTGGAACTCCTGCACGATCGATGCGGAGGCCCGCATCACGGGCTCCGTGCTGGCCGACGGCTGCAACGTCGGCGCCGGCGCGCGGCTCGATGCGGCCGTGGCCGGTCAGGCAGCCCTGATCGGGCCGGGTGTTCGCCTCAACGATCGCAGCGTTGAGCCGGAAGAAGTGGTTATGTGATCGGCGCGTAAAATCAGAGCGAGCGTGTAGGCATCTTCGCTCTTGTGAATCGCCGCCACCTGATCGATACTGAAGGTGAGGACAGCACAGGCGCGGCAGCGCGCCGCCGGAGCCTCATGAGACGCCAGACAACAGAAGATTGCAGACAGCCGAACACCGTCGAAGGCCGACGACGCTGGCGATGCCGCCGCGGGATGCGCTCCCGCGGCGGCTTTTGTGTTGCGCGCCACGGGTGTGCCGCCGGGCCGGGCAGGCGAGGAGGGGTGCCGATGTACCGGGTGATGCTGCAAACGCGGGAGAGCGACGGCGTGGAGCTGCGCGTGCCGAACCAGGATCTCGGCCGCGTGCTGGCCCTGGTCACACGCCTGCAGATGCTGAATCCGTCGTTCCGCGTCGCCTACACGCCGCTGCATGATTGAGCCGGGCGCGGCCGCAAATCGGCAACGGAGCCACGGACGTCCGTGCCGCAAAGCTGGAACGCCGCCGGCGCCGGCGGCGTTGCTTTCCGCCAGCGCCCGATGACTGCGGACGGCCGATCGGCAGGGTCACACAAACGGCACGCGGCCTAGCGTGCGAGCCAGGCCGTGATGCCGCCGCCCAGGACGCTGAGGAGCCGAGTGCTGCGACCGAAGCCGGCATCGCGCAGCAGGCGCTCGTACTCCGCCAATGGGGTCGCCGGCTGCGCCAAGATCTGGGCGATCGTCGCCGCCATCCGCTCGGCAGGCATCCCCTGCGCCTCCCCGTACTGCTGCCAGGCACCCAGCAGATCTTCCTCAAAGCCGCCGCCGTCGGGGCGGACGCCGCTGGCGACCAACAGGGGCGCCCCAGGGCGCAGTCGCCGCGCGATGCCCCGCAGGAGCGCCAGTTTGCCTTCATCCGGCAGGAAGTGCAGCACGAACATGCAGGTCGCCGCGTCGAATCGTGGCTCGGCCGGCAGCTCATCGACGCTGCCCCGCACCAGGTCCACGCGCTCCTGCAGGCCCAGTCGCCTGGCTTTGGCCTGCGCCAGCGCCAGCATCTCCCGCGACGGGTCCACGCCGGTGATCTGCCAGCCGGGATTGGCCGGCAAAAACTCCTCGAGCTCCGCCCCGCCGCCGGCTCCGACGACGAGCAGCTGCAATGCGGGCTGCGCAAGGGCACGTAAGCAGCACCTGGTCAGCGTAAAGAGCAGCTCGTAGCCGACGTTGACCCGCTTGACGACCTGCTCGTACTCGGCCACCGGCACGGGCGGTTGGGTGTCGAAGTCGGCCTGTTGCGGCACACTGGTCATGGTATGGTCCTCCTGCTCGCGTCACTGGGGTTTCTGATACGATGTAACGTAACATCGTCACGATAGGATGTCAAGCAATGGGGCGACCCAAGGAACATGATGAGCGGACCCGGCTCGCCCTCCTCGATGCCGCGGAACGCATGGTTGCCACGGACGGTCTGGAGGCGCTTTCGGTCCGGCGTGTGGCAGGCGCGGTCGGCACGACCACCCGCGCTGTTTACAGCGTGTTCGGTTCGAAGGACGGCCTCGTCGTGGCGCTTGGTGTCCGCGGCTTCGACCTGCTCCGGACCGCGCTTATCGCGTTACCGGTAACCGAGGATCCGGCTGTTGACCTGGTGGAGGCGGATGTACGGGACTTTCGTCGTTTCGTGCTCCAGCATCCGGCACTGTTCCAGCTCGCGGTGCAGCGTGTCGCGGCCCCATCGGAACTCACCGAGGGGTTCCGCGACGCAGCCGAGCACGCCTTGGACGGACTCCGGAGCAGAGTCAGCCGGCTTGCAGCGGCGGGGCAGCTCGGGTTACGCACGCTTCCCGACGCACTCTACGAGTTTCACGCGCTTTGCGAGGGCCTGGCCGCGCTCGAACTCCGCTGTGCGTTCCCCCAAGATTACGCGGAGCGGATCTGGCGCGACGCGCTGGCCGCGCTCGTGGCCGGCTGGGGCGCGTCGTAGCCGCCATCGCGTGCCAAACTCGACACGCTCGCGCGCACCTCGGCCGGTTGCAGGGCAGGCGGCAAGCAAAATCGCCGGCCGAAGCGAAGACTCCGGCCGGCGTGTTCAGCGGTTTCCGTGGTTCAGCCGTGGACTAGCGCAGCAGCCCCTTGCCGCTGCCCAGCTGCCGCCGCCGCGACGGGGGCGACACGACCTTCATGCCGGCCACCAGCACCAGCGAGCCAACCACCGTCCAGACGATCGGCAGGCTGGCGATGTGCGGCCAGGTCGGCAGGTGCAGCACCCTGGCGATCAGCCAGCCGATCACCGAGCCGACCAATCCTACTCCCACCGTGGTCAGGATGCCGTCGCTGTCGTAGTGCAGCATGTGCTCGGCGATGGCGCCGCACAGCGTGGCCACGAGCAGCAGAAACACCAGCCCGATCAGAAATGCGACCACTTTCGTGATCGCGAAGACCGCCAGCAAGAACGCCAGGATCGCGATCAGAGCTATGAGCATAGCCCCACTCCCAGGTTTACCGCCGCGCGACGCGCGACGTGGAGTCGAGCGAACACTCAGATGAGCATCCGCCTCCACCTCGATGATGCGCCGGAGTCAAAAACACGTCAAGAAAAATTGGGGCAGCGTCCGCCAGTCCTTTAGGACCGGATCGGGCAGTCCAATTGGCCCAGCGGCCGGCTCGGGTCCGTTCGATGAGCGCGTGGTACGCTCGCAGCGGCAGATCGCGCGGAGGATGTGGCGCGATGACGGCGAGCGACTCCCCGGCGGCCACGTTGCTTCCCGACCTGGTCGCCCTGCCGGGCGGCTGGTTCACGCTGGGCAGCCGCGACGGCCGCCCCGACGAACGGCCGCCGCGCCGCCTCTGGCTACCGCCGTTCGCGCTCGCCCGCACGCCCGTGGCCAACCACGAATACGCGGCCTTCGTCGCCGCCTGCGGCCGCCCGCCGCGCTTCTGGCGCGATCCGCGCTTCACCGATCCCGCGCAGCCCGTCGTCGGCGTGCGCTGGCAGGACGCCGTCGACTACTGCGCCTGGCTCTCCGCACGGACGGGTCGCCGCCTGCGCCTGCCGACGGAGGCCGAGTGGGAGTACGCGGCCCGGGGCGGCGTTGAGGGCGGGCTGTATCCCTGGGGCAACGGGCTGCCGCTGACCGCCTCCGGCCTGCCGCTGGCCGACGCGCCGATGGACCGGCCCGCGCCGGCGGGCAGCGGCCCCGCCAACCCCTTTGGCCTGCGCGACATGGGCTGGAACGTGCACGAGTGGTGCGGCGACTGGTACGCCGCCGACGCGTACGCCACGCTGGCAGAACGCGATCCGCGCGGCCCGGCCGCAGGCACCCGGCGCGTCTCGCGCGGCGGCGCCTGGCGCCACCAGGTCAAGGTCAGCCGCTGCGCGGCGCGCAGCGCCATTCCGCCCGCGTTCGAATACAACGACTACGGCTTCCGCGTCTGCGCCGAGCTGGAGTAGGCCGTGCCGATCCATCTCCACGCCAGCGCCGCCGATCTCGCGCCGGTCGTGCTGCTGCCCGGCGACCCCGGCCGGGCGCGGCGCGCGGCGGCGCTGCTCGCCGGCGCCCGCTGCTACAACGAGAACCGCGGCCTGCTCGGCTTCAGCGGCGCCTACCGTGGCCGCCGGGTGTCCATCCAGACCACGGGCATGGGCGCGCCCTCCGCGGCGATCGTAGCCGAGGAACTGGCGCAGCTGGGCGCGAAGACGCTGATCCGCATCGGCACGGCGGGCGGCGCCTCCGAGCGCATCCGCGCCGGCGACCTGGTGATCGCCACGGCCAGCGTACCGCTCGACGGCGCCACGCGCGCCTACCTCGCCGGCGATCCCTACGCGCCCGCGGCCGACTTCGCCGTCGTCTCGGCGCTGGCGAATGCGGCAGGGGAAGCCGAGGCCGCGCATCACATCGGCTTGATCGCCACGGGCGACGCGCTCTATGCGGAGAGCCCGGACCATGCCGCCCGCTGGGCGGCGCGCGGCGTGCTGGCCTTCGAGATGGAGGCGAGCGCCCTGTTCACCGTGGCCGCGCTGCGCGGCCTGCGCGCCGGCTGCCTGGTGGTCGTGGTCAATGCCGCCGGCGGGCGCGACTGGCTGGAGGGCGCCGCCTACGAAGCGGCAGAGCGGCGACTTCTCAGCATTGCCCTCGACGCGGCCTTTGCGCTCGCGTAAGCCGGGTTACCGCTCAGCAGGACTGGCGGCCCGCACAAAGCGCACGATCTCGGCGAAGCCCGGCGCGTAGTCGGCCGCCGTGGTCGTGTCCACCCGCAGCAGGGGTACGCCCAGATCGAGCGGCTCGTAGGCCGCCGTGCCGAGCAACTGCCGCAGCCGCGGCAGCGCCGCGCCATCGTGATGGCCGGGGTGGCGCTCGCCGCGCGCCGCCCGCGCCTGGTAGCGACGCACGATCGTCTCCACATCGCCGCCGCAGTGAAGCAGCACCGTGCGCGCCCGCGCGGCCAGCGGCCGCAGGTCGGCCTCGGCCAGGCCGCGCTGGTAGTTGGCCTCGATCAGCACGGAAACGCCCGCCGCCAGCAGGCGCGCGGCCACGTCGCTCAGCAACGCCAGCGCCGCCACGCCCAGCCGCCGCGAGGCCTCCTGGTCGCCGGCGCCAAGGCTCTCGTAGAGCGATTCCTTGAAGCCGTCCTTGGTGAAGACCGGCAGCGCCAGCGCCTCGCCCAGCCGCAGCGCAAGCGTCGTCTTGCCGCTGCCCGGCGCGCCGCCGAGGATCAGCAGCAGCGGCAACGGCGTACCGGCAGCCCGGCCCGTCGCGCGCATGCCGTCTTACTGGCCGCTGCGGTTCTTCATCGCCCAGCGCCGGGCGCCGAAGCCGGGGATGGAGAGGCCGGCGTTCTCGCTGCCGCCGATGCCGTTGGGAATCCGTGCCGTATTGATGCCGATCACCTGGCCGCAGCGGTTGAGCAACGGCCCGCCGCTGTCGCCGTGCTGCAACTGCACGTCGCTGACGATATACGCCTGGCCCGTGCCACGGTCCACCGTCGTCTGGATATAGCGGCCCTGCTCCTCAAACGGCACTGGCGCGCCGCCCGAGTAGCCGACCGCATAGAGCACCGAACCGTTCTCAAGCTTGCCCTCGTCGCCCCAGGTGGCGGAGGGCAGCGTGCCGGTATCGGTCTGCACCAGGGCGAGGTCGAGATCGGGGTCGGAGGCGATCACTTTGCCTGGGCTCTTGTGGCCGTCCACGTAGAACGTATTGACGAACGAGCTGGCGGCCGAGTCGATCACGTGCTGGTTGGTCAGCACCCAGCCGGTGTCGATGATGATGCCGGTGCCGGAGGAGTAGCTGCCGGCCGCGTCGGGCGGCGTGGTGATGCGCACCAGCGCGGGCAGCACCAGCGACAACGGATTGGCGTCCGGCGGGCAGGTGTCGCTGTGTACGCTGTTACGGCCGGAGAGCAGCTCGCCGGCCAGCGGCGTCGGCGTCTTCTTCGCGGAGGAGCCGCCGCAGCCTGCCAGGAGCAGCGCCGCCAGCAGCCAGCCCGCGGCGGCCGCCCGCAACGCCCTCAGCAGCACCGTGTCCTCGTTCCGCACGCCCACCACCACGCCCTCGACGTGAGCGCAGTATAGCCGAGATCACGCGCCAGACCACGATCGCACACATCCACAGCGGCCCGCTGAGACGTATTTCTAGCACAAGGAGACATGATCCTGCATCAGCACGCGCTAATCAGCGGCTGCCGGCCGTAGATATGGGTGTAACGGGGAAAACGCGCCGGGCGACGTTGCGTTCGCCCGACGTAAGGCGCGAGGTGGGCAGTTTCACAGCTCGTCCATAATTCAGGGAACAGCCCTATGCACTGCCGTGGCATACCCTTCGACTATCAACCCAGGGGAGGGCTCCAGGGCAGGAGGAAACACCATGTTTCGTTGTACGGTTTGCCACTTTGACGTTGAACTGGACGACGTGGAGATTCGCGGGGGCTACCGCGCCTGCATCTGCGTGCGCTGCTATTCGCGGCTCGTCGATAACGAGAAGCGGATGTCCAAAGAGCTGCGCCGCGAGCTCGTCGCCTTCATGGCCGAAGTCGCGTAGCCTTCCTCCTCTCCCTCACGGCCGCGGACACTGGCGCCGCGGCCACCAGCGCACGCCTTATTGGACCGAGGCAACGCAGCCGCCTCATTGCAGGCTGCGCAGCACCGCGAAGGCATGCAGGTACAGCTCAGTCAGGTCGTGCACCAACGTGATCGGATTCCCGGCGCGCTTCGGGTCCACGTGCTGAAAGATGGAGAAGGCCGAGCAGTACGGCTTCAGGCCCGCCGCCCGCGCCGCCGCGCACAGATCGCGTGAGCCGGTGAACGGCAGCAGGGGATCGTCGCGGTCGTACATGATGAACAGCCGCGCCCGCACCTGTGAGACGCGCGGCAGCGGCGAGAGCGCCGCCAGGTTCGCCTGCAACGACGCCGGCAGCGCCGGCACGTAGCTCTTCCCCTCGGCCCGATCGCGGCTGCTCAGCAACCCTTTGATTGCCTGGCCCTCCGGCGAGAGGTTCACTCCGTCGAGCGCGTGCACATCGCCCTCCACGAAGTACCCGTGCAGCGCCGCCGCCTCCTGCGCATCGTCCAGACCCGCCAGCAGCACGTTCGTCAGGTGCTCACTGGCGATGCCGTTGGGATTCCACGGCCGCACCGCGCCGCGATCGTCGAGCGTGTGCGTGCCGATGGAGAGCAGCGCGTCCCCGAGCGTGGCAAAGCTGCCGAAGGCGTCCACGTTGCGCAGCCGGTCGCGGATCGCCGGGTCCGTCGCCGCCACGATCGCCAGCGAGCCGCCCACCGAGAAGCCGAAGATGCCGACCCGATCCGGGCGCGTGTACGGCTGCTCGGCGGCGAACTGCACCCCTTCGACCAGCGCCCGCGGCAGATCGGGCGCCAGTCGGTCGCCGTTCAGCGCCTCGCTTTCCACCAGTACGGCGACCAGCCCGGAACGCGCCAGCCCGTCCATCAGCCGGACTACGCGCACGTCGTCCGGCGGCGCCGGGTCCAGGCCGAGCGAGAGCACCAGCGCCGGGTGACGACCGTGCGGCGGACGGTAGATGTGCGCCCGCACGTAGCCGTCGACCGGCGGCAGCTCCACGACCTCGCGCACGGGCCTGGCCGTCACCAGGTCGATCGGTGAGCCGGGCAAGGCAGCGAAGAACGAGGGCAGCAGCGTCAGCGTGCGCGCCGCCAGCCGCGTGGGCGGCGAGATCGCCAGCAGCGCGGCCCAGAGCAGCAGCGGCAGCAGGCAGCCCGCCGCCACGCCGCGCTGTGCCCGCCTTGCAGCCCGGCGGCGAGCGCGGACACTGGAATCCAATCTCACGCCCACTTCCCGCGCCCTGCGTCCTTCGCCCAACACCCCACCGGCTATAATGACGCGTCTGCGCGAGGTGAACCCATGCAACTCCCACGGCCGAGGCTGCGCGACGTGCTGCAGGCCCGCGGCGTCTTGCAGCGCTACCTGCCGCCCACGCCGCTCACCAACTACCCGGCGCTCGACCGGCTGATCGGCGCCGAGGTCTGGGTGAAGCACGAGAACAGCCAGCCCGTCGGCGCCTTCAAGGTGCGCGGCGGCGTCTATCTCATGTCGCGGCTCTCCGAGGACGAGCGCCGCCGCGGCGTGATCGCCGCCTCCTCCGGCAATCACGGGCAATCCGTCGCCTACGCGGCGAAGCTGTTCGGCGTGCCGGCGATCATCGGCGTACCCGAGGGCGCAAACCCGACCAAAGTCGAGTCGATGCGCAATTTGGGCGCCGAAATCATCGTTTGCGGCCACGACTTCGACGCCGCCCGCGAGCACGTCGAGGCGCTGGCCGCGGAGCGCGGCTACCGCTACATCCATTCCGGCAACGAGCCGCTGCTCGTGGCCGGAGTGGGCACGCTGACGTTGGAGCTGCTCGAAGCGCAGCCGCAGATCGAGACGATCATCGTGCCCGTGGGCGGCGGCAGCGGCGCGGCGGCGGCCTGCATCGTGGCGAAGGCGATCGACCCGGCGATTCGTGTGATCGGCGTGCAGGCCGCAGGGGCGCCGGCCGCATATCACACCTGGAAAGAGCGCCGGCCGGTGACGACACCGTCGATCGAGACGTTCGCCGAGGGGCTGGCGACACGCAGCTCGTTCTCCTATCCGCAGTCGATCATGGCCGAGCTGCTCGACGACTTCGTGCTGGTCAGCGACGCGCAGATCCGCGAGGCGATCCGGCTGCTGATCGAGAAGGCGCACACGCTGGCCGAGGGCGCGGGCGCGGCGCCGCTGGCCGCGGCCCTGCTGCTGCGCGAACGGCTGGCCGGTCGGCGGATCGCACTGGTGCTGAGCGGCGGCAACCTCAGCCCGGCGCAACTGCGCGAGATCATGAACGAGCCGCCTGCAACCGAGCGATAGCGCGTCGCCGGCTCACCAGCCGAGAGCGAGAACGAGCAGCCCGCCGGCGAACAGCAGCGCGGCCATCATGAAGGGAAATTGCACGCCGCGTTCCGGCCCCGCCAGCCGGAGAAAGACGGCCGGCGCCGCGGCCAGCAGCAGCAGCAGCGCCAGCGCGGCCGCCACGCCGCGGCGGGCGCCGCGGCGGAATCTGCGCACCCCCCGGCGCCCGCGCCGGCGCCTGAACAGCCAGGCCGTCAGCACACCGGCGCCGCACAAGCCGATCAGCGGCAGCACGACCATGGGGAGGATCCTCCGCGCGGCTCAGCCCTGGAACCGCGCAATCTTCGCCCACATCGTTGTACCGCAACAGGTGCATGCATCAGAGCCGTCCGCACCATTTCCCCTGGTGGCTTCGCACCGCGCCCGGCTTGACACCGCTGCTACCGTGAGGTTGCCCCACGCTCGGCCGGCCCGCGAATCGATGCCCGGCAGCGCACGGCGGCCGAACCATGCGACGGAGGCGGTTCTGTGGCAGAAGCGAGCGGCAACGGCAAGCGCACGGCGCTGGTGTTCGACCCGGCCTACCTGCTGCACGACACCGGACCGATGCGCCTCTCCGGCACGGGCGAGCCGTTCCCCTTCAATGAGTTCGAGCCGCACTTCGAGAGTCCGCGCCGCGTGGGCCGCGTCAAGGAGCTGCTGGACAAGTCCGGCCTGATCGCGCAGCTCGACGAAGTGCAGCCCTACCCCGCGCAGGACGAGGACGTCGGCCTCTACCACAAGCGCGACTACATCGAGCGGGTGAAGGCCGAGAGCCTGCGCGGCGGTAACGCCGGACCGGGCACGCCGGTAGCGCCCGGCTCGTTCGAGATCGCCTTGCTCTCCACCGGCGGCGCCATGAGCGCGGTCGATGCGGTGATGGCCGGCGGCGCGCCCAACGCCTACGGCCTGCTGCGCCCGCCGGGCCATCACGCCGTCGCGCACCAGGGCATGGGCTTCTGCGTCTTCAACAACGTGGTGATCGCCGCCCGCCACGCGCAGCGCAGCCACGGCGTCAAGCGCGTGCTGATCGTCGATTGGGACGTGCACCACGGCAACGGCACGCAGGACGCCTTCTACGACGACCCAGCGGTGCTGTTCATCAGCCTGCACCAGGAAGGGCTGTTCCCGGCGAACTCCGGCCTGGCGGGCGAGAGCGGCGCCGGCGCCGGCGAGGGCTACACCGTCAACCTGCCGCTGCCCGCCGGCACCGGCGACCGCGGCTACGTCGAGGCGTTCGAGCGCGTGGTCGTGCCGATCGCGCAGCAGTTCGAGCCGGAGCTGCTGTTGGTCTCGTCGGGCCTCGACCCGAGCCGCATGGACCCGCTCGGCCGCATGGTCGTGACCTCCGAGGGCTTCCGCGCGATGACGCGGATGATGATGGCGCTCTCGCGTGAGTTCTGCGGCGGGCGGATGGCCGTGCTGCACGAAGGGGGCTACGCGCCGACCTACGCGCCCTACTGCGGGCTGGCGATCATCGAAGAGCTGTGCGGCCGGCGCAGCGGCATCGACGAGCCGGGCGCGGCCAACGCCGCCGCCCTGCGCCCGACCTGGGACCTGGGCCGCGACACGCAGGACCGCATCGCCGAGATCGTGGAGCACCAGCGCCGCTACTGGACGTTGTAGAGACGGCGTTTCGCCACGGCGACTGCCCGGTTCAGGTCACGGTGCAAACCGGATATCCGCACCGGCAGCGGAGTAGACCCAGGCGCCACCTCCAAGGTCGAACCGTTGGTCGGTGGATTGGTAGGTGTCGGTTAGCGGGTCATAGAGTAAGACGAGATCGGCGCCAATCACACGGAGCGGAACCCCCGCATCGCTCGCCACCATCGTCCAGCCTGGGCTGACGTGGAGCGCTGAGGGGTCGGGACCGAACGCAGGCACATCTATCGGCGTTGCAGATGGCAGGAATACCCAGTAGCCGGCACCAACACCCCTGGCTGCGGGCGGACGGCTGCGATCGAATGTCACCGTTCGATAGCCGCTCTCGCCCGCTGCGAACGTGTAAACGGGCCCGCTGCCGATCTGTGTATCAATTCGGAAGGCCACCAGTTCGCTTACGATATTCCAGCCGGCGGGGAGGGTCACGTGCGTGAACCGCCCCGGGTTTCATAGAGACTCGGGTTATTGGGAAGCAGCCAGTGGAAGCGGCTGCTGCTCATCGTAGTACAGGGCCTCGAACTCCGCTGGCGGCGCCATGCCTAACTCTCCATGGAGCCGGCGGCGGTTGAAC
>DATGEL010000034.1 GCA_035310145.1 Dehalococcoidia bacterium | reverse complement strand
AGTCATCGGCCCCTTCCTGCGCGACCGACCGTCCTCACTACGGTCGGTCGCTCTGTTTTCCTCGTTACCCTACTGCATCGCCACGCCTCGCCTCCGTCTCATCCCTGCACCGTGCTTCCACAACTTCTGGGCACACCCCCTGTACCATCTGGTCTTGCTGGCCGGCGAACAGCAGGCTGGTCGTCACGTAGTTCAGCAGCAGGGCGTCTCGCGGAAACTCCTGCAAATGCTCGCGGATGCGGGCGATCGCCTGGACGCCGCGCCCGCCCACGGCGTCCGCGACGTCGGCCACATGCTGCTGTTCGCGGCGGGAGGCGCGGGCGGCGAGCTGTTCCGCCAGCGCGGCGCTGGCGCGGGCCTCGGGCAGGCGCAGCGCGCGCAGTTGCACCAGCGCCAGGTCGGCGTGCGGCAGGGCAAAGTCCGGGTCGGCGGCGATCGCGCGCTGGAAGGCCGCACCCGGCGCCGGCGCCTGGGCGATCACCGCCTGCTGGCCGTCGCGGTAGGCCGTGGCGGCGCGCGGCGACGCGGTGCTCAGAGCAAGGCCATAGAGATCGGTGCCTGCAGCCGTGGCGGTCATCGAGCGGCCCCTCGCAATCGTAGCAGTCTTGCCCCATTGGTTGCGGAATGGATCGCAACGGCGGATGCGGGCGACCGCTATGCTACACTCGCAGCTAACGTAGCCGATCGGGCCGCCTACCGTGTAGCACGGGGGCCAGCCAGGCGACACCGCGCCTTGGAGACCGCGTATGAGCACGGCGCCCATCGCCACGGCGACCGCAGCCGACAGCGGCTTCATCGCGGCGCTGCACCTGCGCGAGTTCCGCCGCTGCTGGATCTCCAGCGTGCTCTCCGGCAACGGCCAGTGGACGCTCGTCGTCGCCCGCGGCTGGCTGATGGACAACCTCACGCACAGCGCCGCCGCCGTGGGCCTGGTCACCTTCGCCTCGTGGATCCCGTACCTGTTCGCCACGCCGGTGGGCGGTGTCTTCGCGGACCGCTTCGACCGGCGCCGGCTGGCGGCGGCGATGCAGGGCGTCTCGCTGCTCGCCTCGGTCTGGCTGGCGCTGCTGGTCTTCGCCAATGTCGTAAAGCCGTGGGAGGTCGTGGCGCTGGCGCTGCTGGCCGGCGTCGGCCGCTCGATCGAGACACCGGCCGTCACCTCGCTGATTCCCAACCTCGTGCCGTCCGAGGCGCTTCTCAACGCGATCTCGCTGAACAGCATGGCGAACTTCGGCTCGCGGCTGATCGGCCCGGCTGCCGCGCTGGGTCTGCTGGCAGCGGGCAGCATTGGCGGCGTGCTGTTGATGACGGCCGTCTTTTACGCGGCGGCGATCGTGCTGATGCTGAGCGTGCGCAACCCCGGTCACGAGCTGCACGCGCGCGCCGGCGTCTGGCGCGAGACGCGCGAAACCTGGTCCTACATCTCCCGCACGCCGCTGCTGCCGATCGTCTTCGCGCTGATGTCGCTGCACTGCGGTCTGACGATGCTGACCGACGCGCTCTGGCCGGAGTTCACGCGCTCGGTGCTGCACGCGCAGGCTTCGACCTTCGACCTGTTGATCATCAGCTTCGGCGCCGGCACGCTGGTCGGCACGTTCGCGCTCGGGGGCCTGCGCTCCGACGTGGCCCGCGGCTCCGTGCTGGCCGTCACCGGCGTGCTCAGCGGCCTGACGATGGCGCTGCTGGCGCTCGTCTCGACGGTGTTCTTCGCCTTCCTCGTCGCGGCGCTGATCGGCGCGGCGCAGGGCATCTATATGACGCTTGGCACGAACCTGGTGCAGGAGGTGGTGCCCGACCGGCTGCGCGGGCGCGTGACCAGCGCCTACATCATGACGACGGGCAGCGCGATGTCGTTCGGCATCCTCGCCGCCGGGGCGCTGGCGGACACGTTCAGCATTCACGCGGTGCTGCTGATCCCGCCGCTGCTGTTCGTGGCCTTTGTGCTGTTCGTCAGCGGCGTGCGGCCGGGCGTGCGCGGCATGTACCGCACCGGCTCGATTCTGCAACCTCGGCCGCAGCCGGCGCTGGCAGCCGCCGAGTCGTAAGCGGGAATGATGGCGATGGACGAGCGCGCGGCGGCCCCCATCCCCCGGCCCCTTCCCCCAATGCTGGGGGAAGGGGAGATCTTTGGACGGGACTGCGGGGCTGAAGGCGCGGCGGTCGAGGCAGGAAGGCAGAAGCATCGCGGTGGTGTGGGGCTGGGGCGGGTGCTGGTGATCGCCGGGGTCGGCGCGCTGCTGGTGGGGTTTGCGGCGTTCGCGGCGAACAGCGTGGTGCAATCGGACCAGCCGATCGTGCGCACGATGTGCATGGATACCAGTTGCAGCCAACCGATGTCCGTCGACGGCGCCACGGCGCATCCGGCGGCGCCGAAGCACGCGAAATCGGCGCCGGAGCGGCTGGTGCAGAAGATCCTCTACATCTGTCACATCCGCTGATCGCGCGGCTGACACGGCAGCGATTCGCGGATTCCGCCGCCACTTCCGGCCGGGACGTGCGCATTGAAAGTAAGAAAACGATCGCTTACCTTGACAATGCGCGACGCCTTTCAGATGCTTGAGGCAGACCGGCGACACGATCAAGCGGCCGTTGCGGCCGCCTGTTCAGCACAAGCAACGCAGGAGCGGGACGATGGCGATCGAGGTTCAACGCCCGGTTGGCGAGCAGCAGCCCGACCTCTCTCCCGGCCTCGACCTGGCCTGGCTGAACCTGCCCGACGATGACTGGGGCACACGCGCTGAGCCGGGCCGCAAGGGGCTGACGCTCGAGGCGATCGCCAGCGGCCGCGCCGGCGCGATTCCCGAATCGTCGCGCAACCACGGCATGCGCCTGCGCGGCGTGCGCGAGAGCAAAGGCACGCTGCGCGTCGCGCCCTACACCACGGCCAACCGGTCCGACGTCTGGGCGGACAATGCGCTGATGCTTTACGAAGAGGCCGTGCAGCGCCAGTGGTCGTCTGCTACGGACATCCCCTGGACGTCGATCCAGCCACTGCCCGACGACGTCGAGTACGCGATGTGCCAGCTCTGCACCTTCCTCACAGAAGTGGAGTTCATCGCCGGCGACACGCCGGGCAAGTGGATTCCGCGCATCAGCCCGGACTACTTCGAAGCGGCGATGTTCCTGACCACGCAGATCATGGACGAGGCGCGGCACGAGGACGTCTTCCGCAAGCGGGCGCTGGTCAACGGCGGCGGCCTCCTGCAGCAGGGACCGGGCTACGGCCTGCGCAAGATCCTGGAAGCAGCCGACTTCACCGAGATGAGCGCACTGATGCACGTGCAGGGCGAGGGCTTCGTGCAGTCGATGTTCCGCATGGGCGAGTTGCTCGGCCAGAACGAGGCGGAGAAGCGCATCTTCCGCCTCTGCGCCCAGGACGAGAGCCGCCACCTGGCCTTCGGCGTGATGCATCTGAAGTACACGATCGAGCAGGAGCCCTGGCGGCGCGAGGAGATCCACGCCTATCTCGACAAGTCCGAGCGCGACCTGGCCGAGGGCACGGACATCAGCTTCATCCCCGTGTTCGAGTCGATCTCGGTGCTGCTGGGCGGCGGCAAGGATCACTTCGACGAAGGCGCCCAGAAGTTCATGGCGATTCGCAAGAAGCAGGTGAACGAGTACATGCACCGCCTCGAAGTCGCCGGCCTGGGCGACCGCCGCGAGCGCATGGTGCCTGAGCTTGCCGTCTACCTGGATCCGCCGAAGTAGGGGCGAGGAAATAGAAAACAGGAACGAAAAAAGAGGAAATAGCAGCACGTGGGGCGCACACTGGTGCGCCCCTATGGCGCTTCGGCTAACGGTCAATCCGTAGGGGCGCATGGCATGCGCCCCTCATGACACATGACGCGCCGCCGCGACACCGAGCGCACCGAATCGGGTATGCACTTCGCCATCCAGGGCATCCTCATCGCTTCAGGAGCAGCGCACATGACGGCCGAACAGCCACAACCCGTTGACGCCGCGACCGGCCCGCGCGACCGGCTGACGCTGACCGCCGGCGAGCGCTTCGCCTGGATGACCAGCGAGCACACCGAATGGGGCGTGCGTGCGCGTCCCGGGGCCCGCGGCCTGCGGCTGGCCGACATCAACATCGGCTCCTACGGCGAGGTGCCGGACGTCTGGCCCTACGACACGGAGATTCCGCGCGGGGCGCTGCCCAACGACACCGCCGAGGGCATGGGCTACTCGATCTTCGAGAAGCAGGAGGTCTGGGCCGAGAGCTGCGCCGAGCTGTACGAGGACGCGATCCAGGCACGCTGGGCGCCGGCCACGGACATCCCCTGGGCGTCGCTTCAGCCGCTGCCGCGCCCAATCGAGGCCGCGGTCTGCCAGCTCAGCACCGACCTGAGCCAGCGCGCCTACGCCGCCGGCGCCTGCGTTTCCGGCTGGCTGCAGCAGATCTCCTACGGCTATCTCGAAGTCAAGAGCTACCTGGCGACACAGATCTTCGAGCACAGCCGCCACGCCGAGGCGTTCCGCAAGCGGGCGCTGGCCAACGGCGGCGCCCTGGGCATCGAGCCACCCAACCATTTCACGCAGCGCTACATGGAGGCGATGAACTACACGGAGGCGCTGCTCTGCATCGACTTGCTCGAAGCCGCCTTCCAGGTCGTGCTGTTTGAAGCGGGCGAGGAGCTGGCGCAGAACGAGGCCGAGCGCGAGCTGTACCGCCGCGCCCTGGGCGACAAGCTGCGCCACTTGCAGTACGGCCGCGACCACCTGGCCTGGGTGGTCGAGCACGCGCCACGCCGCGTGAAGGAGCTGCAGCGCTACCTGGCGAAGGCCGAGCACGCGCTGGTGGCGGATATGGAGCAGCCGATCTCCTCCGAGCCGCTGATCGTGCTCTTCGGCGGCGGGCTGGAGGGGATCGACCGCGGCGCGGCGCGGCTGCACGCCTTGCGGCTGGCGCAGGTCGAGCGGTATCTGCAGGCGCTGCGCGAGGCGGGCTTCGACCATGATGCCTTCCCGCTGCACAGCCACCTTGCCGCGTACGTCGAGCAGCCCGCGTCCGTGTAGGGGCGCGCCGAGTTCAGCCAGGTCGCTCACCGCGCCCGGTCCGATCGGAAAGGTCCGCCATGCCCGCCGCCCGCTGCGAGTTCTGCACCGCGCCGCCTTATCAAGAGGTCGCGGTAATGAAGTGGCGCGGCGACGACCGCGAGCGCCTGACGATCAAGCTCTGCGGCAAGCACCACACGCGCATCGCCAAAGCCGGCGCGAAAGGCTGGGAGCACAAGGACTTCCGCTGGAAGATCGGCTTCTGGTGATGCCGCGCTACGGGCGGCAACGCAGCCCGCGGCAACGGCGGCGGATGATGCCGTCGCGCCGTCGCTTAGCCCGGATCGACGGTGACAGACCACGAGGTCCACGACGTGGCGCCGACGTGCAGGAAGTAGGCGCCGGGGCCGCTGTCGAGATTGACGTGTTTGCAGAAGCTCGGCGTGTCATCCACCGAGTCGCTCACCTAGGCGATGTTCCCGCCCGGTTGCTCCGCGGTGAAGAACAGCGACGGACCAAACAAGCCGGTCGATGAGCGGCCGGACTGCTGGAAGCACACGTTGATCGCGTTCGTGGACACGGTGAAGTTCTGCGTGTCGTCATCGCCCTGACCGCTGGCCTGCAACAGATGTGCCGACGCACGCGGCGCCGAGCTGACCGGAGCTGCCGCGACCGGCGCGGCGGCAGGCTGGCCACCCGGCAGACGCCCATCGATGCTGCGGGCCAGCCGCACCGTCCGCCGGATAGATCACGCCCGGCGCGGCGAAGACGGCGTGCTTGGCCGCGGCCAGCCAGGCGAGAAGCGCGGCGATGACGAGGAAGCGTCGCATGACTCTGCACTCCCGCGTTGGTCTCAGCATCGGTTCCGCGGCAGTGGCCAGCAGTGCGACAGGCTACGAGCACCCCAACATCGCTTCGCTCGCTTCGGCGGCCAGCGGCAGTCGGCCTGGACCGGAATATCCGCATTGCGTCCGAATGTTGTCGTCGGCCAGAGATTCCCCCGCAACCCTGGCCACGGGTCTTGCGCGGCAGGCAGCAGCCAGTCAGATGGCGCCGGCGCGTGGCAAGGTGGCTGCCCGCAGCGCCTCGGCGAGCGCCGCCACGCCGGACTCGATGCGCGCCGGCGGAATGCGCCCGAACCAGAGGATCAAGCGCGTGCCGGGGGGCGCCGACTGGTAGCACGGCGCGGCGTCGTTGATCGCCACGCCGCGCGCGGCGGTCTCCCGGTGCAGCCGCACCGGGTCCGCGGCAGGCGCTTCGATGAAGGCGTGCAGACCGCCGGTCACCGGCCAGACGCGCACGCCGGCCGGCAGGTGGGAGGCGAAGGCGGCAAGCAAGCACGCTCTTCGCGCTCGGTAGCCGCGTAGCGCCCGGCGCAGGTGGCGCTCGACCTCGCCGGACTCGAACAGGTCGGCCAGCGCCTCCTGCATCGCCGGGCTGGTCGCCTGGTCGAGCGTGCTCTTGGCGGCCACGGCGGCGGGCACGAGCGCCGGCGGCACCACCAGGTAGCCGACGCGTAGCGCCGGATGCAGCAGCTTGCTGAGGCTGCCGAGGTAGAGGCAGCGGCCGGCGCGATCCATGCCCTGCATGGCGGGCAGCGGTGGGCCGCTGTAGCGGAACTCGCTGTCGTAGTCGTCTTCCAGCAGCCAGGCGTCGTGCTGCTGCGCCCAGTCGAGCAGCGCCAGCCGCCGCTCCGGCGCGAGCACGGCGCCGGTCGGATACTGATGCGAGGGCGTGACGTAGACCATGCGGGCGCCTTCCGCGGGCAACGCCGCATGATCGAGCCCATCACCGTCCACCGGCACGGGCGCAAGCCGCGCGCCGAGCGCTCCGAACACGGCGCGGGCGCGGGGATAGCCCGGCTCTTCGATGCAGACGCGATCGCCGGGCTCGAGCAGCAGGCGCGTGGCCAGGTCGATGCCCTGCTGCGAGCCGCTGACCACGATCACCTGCTCGGCCGTGGCGCGCACCGCCCGTGCGTGCGCCAGGTGTGCAGCAAGCGCGGCGCGCAGCCGCGGGCTGCCGGCAGGGTGACCGGAGCTGTACTCCGAGCCGAAGTAGGCGGCGGCGCGGCGCAGGGCGCGACCAAGCGCCTCTGCCGGGAACGGCTCCGCCGCGAGGCCCGGTCTGAAGTCGAAGGGCACAGGCGCGCCGGGGGCATTCTCTGCGGACGTCAGGCTTGTAGGCGGACCTGCGCCGTCCGCCGCCACGGGCAGCACGAGTCGCCTGCCCCAGCCGGACAGCGCCGGTTCCACGGACGGCGGCGGCTCGCGGCGCGGCGGCGCGCTCACGGTCACGAAGGTGCCTGCACCCACGCGCGCGGCGCAGTAGCCTTCGCTTACCAGCTCTTCGAACGCGGCGACGACGGTGCCGCGAGAGATGCCGAGCTGCGCCGCCAGCGCGCGACTCGGCGGCAGCCGCTCGCCCGGCGCCAGCCGCCCACCCAGGATCGCCTCGCGCAGCGCCTCCACCAGCCGCTCGCCGCGCGGCCCCTCTCCCGGCAGAATCAGCGCGAAGTCCATAATTTCAGGGAACGGGAAATCGGGAATAGAGGGGCATTTCTACTCAATCCCCGGCGGGCACCCCTGCGGTCGCCGGGGCGAAGGCGTCGTAGCGCGCGAGCGCGTTCTCCACCACCAGGTCGATGTCTTCATCGAGGAGGTAGCGCTGCGCGGCGAGTTGCTCGGCGGCGGCGCGGGCGCGGGCGGCGTAGTCGTCGCGGTCGCGGTAGCGCTCGGCGATGGCGGGGCGCGGGTCGCCGCGCTGGCTGCGCTCGTGGGCGGTGGCCGCAAACGGCAGGGTCGAGCCGGCCATCAGCACGAGTTGGCCCGCGCCGCCGATCGCCGCGTCGCGTACGTTCCAGCCGGTGTACGTCGCCACGGGCACCGAGACTTCCGGCAGGCGAATGCCGGCAATCTCATTGCCGTCCGCGTCAACGGCCGAGACGAACTGCGGGTACGGCGCTCCGTGCTCAACCGGGTGACGCACGATGCCGTTCCCGATCTCCGGGCCGAGATCGAGGTGCGGCGTGGCGGGGAGCAGAGCCGGATCGGGCAGGGCCGTGCCGGGGATGGCGCCGAACGTTGCGAGCGCTTGCGCGGCGGGCACGGCGCTGCCGTCTGCCAGGCGCGGGAAGGCGCTGGGCGGCGGCTCGACCGCTTCCGACACCCAGCGGTCGAGGTTCACGAGGGCCGCGCGCATCAACGGTGACTGATCGACGGCATTGAAGAGGTTGCCGGCGGGCGCGAAGATCAGGCTCGAGCGCATCAGCGCCAGCCGGCCGGGCGCGTGCTGCGTGCCGGCGTAGGCATAGATCCGCACCTCCGCCGGCGGCTCGACATCGCGCGTGCCCGCCGCGTCCGTGTGAAGCAGCGAGCCGCCGGCGAAGCCCCAGTATTCGGCGGATGTGTTGGCGTAAATGATCTTCGGCACGCCGCCGAGGGCGCGCTGACAACCGAGCAGGCCGGCCTCGGCGCCGCCGGCCGCGTCGGGTTGTTCGCCATCGAGGAACGGCGGCAGGTAGCCGGGGCCGGGCCGCTCGGTGACGGACGGCTGGGCGAAGCGGTGGTTGAACTCGCCGCGCCGCGCCCCGGCGACGACGGGCAACAGGCCGTCGAAGACCTGCCGCCCGGCCTCGTCAAGGTTCAGGCCCAGGTGCAGGAAATGGCGCAGGAAGCGGCCGCTCTGCGAGGCGCCGTAGCCGTAGGTGTACTCGATCTGGCCGGCGCAGGGATTGCCCGCGGCCGCCGCGCCGTGGCGCAGGAAGGAGACGGCGTCGCGGGTGGCGAGCAGCCCCGTGCCCACGACGGGGTTCTTGCGTGTGCGGTAGATGACCTCGTAGACCGTACCGGGCTCGAAGCCGCCCTCCAGCCAGACGAATGAATCGTCCGCGATCGGCCGGCCGCCCTCGTCGCGGGCGAAGCGCCAGCGCTCGCGGGCGATCGGACGGCGCGGACCGCCGCGCCAGTCGCGCTCACTGAGTACAGCGTCGCGCTGGTTCACGTCTGCCGCGGGATACGGCAGCGCCTGGAAGAAGCCGAGCAGGTGGCCGAGCTGCTGCTGCGCCAGGCGCGCGGCCGGCTGGAACTCGATCGCCACCGTGCCCTGAAGCGGCGCCCCATCGCTGTCGAGCGCTTGCGGCGCCTCGAGGCGCAGCGGCCAGGAGCCGGGCGGCACGTCCCACTGCCAGCCGCACCAGGCCAGCGTCCAGCCGTGGCGGAAGAGGAAGCCGTCGCCGGGCAGGATGCGGTCGGACGGTTCGGCCAGCTCTGGCCGGTTAAAGCCCTGCGCCAGCTTGCGGCCGCGGTTCAGCACGTCAAAGAGCAGGCGGCGGTGCGCTTTCGCCCCATCGGCGGGCTGCACCACGCAGAAGCCGGCGGAGAAGCGCACCGTGCCGTCGGCCTGGCGCGGCGCCTGCTCCAGGTCGACAATCGCGCGGTTGGCGGCGCCCAGCGGATCGACGGCGAAGTGCAGCGTGCCGTCGATGCGCTCGTAGGCTCCGGTTTCGCCGAAGCGGGCGCCGCCCTCGTACGGCTGGCGCGAACGGATCTCGACCGCGGTGACGGCCATCTTGTCCCTCCCGGCGTGCAGCGTGCGTCTCAGATCGATGCACCGGGATGGTAAGCAGCGGGCGGCGGAAATGCAAAGCAGGGTCCGGAGCGTTGGCCGCGGTTCCAGGGTTCGGCCGTTCAGGCGACGGGCGGGACCTGGAAGATGGCGCCGCCGAAGGGGGGCTGCGGAGAGCCGGGCGGGATCTCAGGTGATGCCGGTGTCGCCGAGCCTTTGTTCTGGCCTTGTTTCTGGCCCCTGAACTGCAAGAACGCCTCAAAGGCGTAGCCCGCGACCTCCTCATGCGCCAGCAGGCGTTCCAGCACGGCGGCGCGCTCGGCCGTGACGCGGTAAGCCAGCAGCTCGTCGCAGGGGATTTCGTAGAGGTTGCCGTCGGCGTCGGAGAGCACAAGCGCCTCGATGCGGGACTCGGTCACCGGGCACCTCCAGCTACCGACAAAAACGGAGCCGCGAGCAGCCTGCTTCTGGCCGTGCTGAACAGTATAGGCGCGCGGCAACGTCCACCGGCGCATACATCGCCAACAGTCATTGCCCGCGCACAAGAGTCCCGGTTGGCGGCCGGCGGGGCGTCCGTTCAGACAGGCTCGCCGCGCGTCTGTCGCTCGATCGGGGAGATCCAGGGCTCTTCCGGCCGGCCGGCGCGCTGGTTCGCCAGCCGCGCGGCCACGAACAGCCAGTCTGAGAGGCTGTTGAGATAG